>DATHJP010000255.1:0-8052 GCA_035489695.1 Terriglobales bacterium | reverse complement strand
ACCCCAGGCGGCGCGATCCAACGCTACGTCTCCGGAGCCCGCAGCAAGGCGCATGCCGGCCACCCGTCCATCCTTGAGAATGGCAAACTCTATCGATACTTTCCCTCGCTTCATGAGCGGCGCACGGGCAATTTCCGGGATGAGGTTGTACCAATTTTCGCGCACGTCATGCAATACCCGAGATAGATACGGACCAAAGTCGACGCCCATGGTGTCGCTGAGAACGTCGAGTGGTCCGATTGCCTGGCCAGACTGCCGGCCCTGACTTAATCCCAAATCTCCGCTGTCACCGCCATAACCACCACGGTTCGCTGCGGCGGCTTGAGCGGCTTGTTCAATTGCGGATCCGGCAGACAAAGGCCTGGTCCCAAAATTCGGCTTAGGACGGCCCACCGGCGGAGTTTCGAGCTTTGCCACTTGATCCGGATTGGTTGGAATCGGAGCCGGGGCTGGTGGAGGCGGTTGCTGCGCCGGCGAATTTTGCGCTACCGCGGCAGGCGGAGGCGTCGATTGAGTCGGCGGCGATGCTGGCGGTCTAGCGCGTGAGCTATCCAGAATTTTCTTCAGTTCCTTGCGATCGAGCTGCGGGGTGCGCGAAGTGGCAATGCGGTCCTTATCAGAAATCACATTGGTGTTGGGACGTTTAGTGATTTTCTGGGCGTCCTTCGGCAGTTCCAGATAAGTGAGCTCTTTCTGCCGCATCCAGTCGTTAGGGCTGACGACCATAACCGCCCGCTTGGGAAAATACTTTTCGAACTTCGGAGAATTGACCACCACAATGACCAGGATAAAATGCACGACTACAGAAATCCAAAAAGCTTCGCGCTGGCGGGAGCGCGAAAGATCATCCTGTAACTGAACCAGCAGGGCGGGAGCCTGATGCATCTCACTGTAGACGGATTCCCAGCCATGCGCGTCGTACAGATCACCACTCTCGGCGCGCGGCGCTGGAGGAACTGGATTTTCCGGCGGGATTTGGGTCGTCAACATCAAACTGCTTGTCTACCGATTTAACACGAGCGGCTGGCCTTAGTTGTAGAGGGGGCGAAATCCCGCTCCCCTACCGGTAGGCAAATTTCCTATCGCAATCCGCTGGCGTTTGCGGCCAAGTACTTCTATTTTCGCACCTTTTGGGGAATCTGCGAAGCGCATAAGGTGCCCTGGGTAAATGGAATCTGCGATGTTAACTGCTGGGGCACGGGGGACAGATTTCGGAAGCGGAAACCAGAAGCTGAGAACAAGAAATGCAGTTCTTAGATCTGAGTTCTCGGTTCTCAGATTAGAGGCTTTATTGGTGCAAAGTGTCCAGGCGAATTTTCTTTCCGTGCTCCCGGATGGTGGACACGATGTCTAATGCTACGGCGAGAGCGCGGCGGCCGTCTTCGAGAGATACCAGCGGTTTGGAGCGTTGCCGCACCGAGTCCAGAAAGGATTTAAGCTCGGCATAAAGAGGCTCTTCGGTGGTGATTGCTGGTTTAGCGACGTTGATTTGAGGGTTCACCGAAGGAGTTCCAGTGGTATCCCCACCAACACTGAAAACGAGCACATCTTGGCGGCCGTAATCCACGGATATGTATTGCTTGGGCTGGAAAAATCGCAATTTGCGGACGCGTTCGGTGGAGACGCGGCTCGCGGTGAAGTTGGCGACGCAACCGGAGTCAAATTCCATGCGAACATTCGCAATATCCACCTTACCGGACAAAATCGGCAGGCCGACGGCGCGAATTTCTTTGACCGGTGAATCAACGAAGGAGAGCACGATATCCAAATCGTGAATCATCAGATCGAGTACCACATCCACGTCCAGCGAACGTGGAGTGAAGACGCTGAGGCGATGCACTTCGAAAAACATCGGATGGGTAACAAGAGGCAACGTAGCACGTACCGCGGGATTGAAGCGTTCCAAGTGTCCGACCTGGCAGATTCGTCCCAGGCGTTGGGCAGACCGCATCAGATCGTCGGCTTCCGCAAGCGATGCAGCTAGAGGTTTTTCTATCAGGATGTCGATGCCCGCAGCCATTAAGGCGCTGGCAACCTCAACATGCTGCGCGGTGGGGACAGCGATCGAAGCGGCTTGCACTTCTCCGCGCGCAGCGATGAACTGCTCGACCGAGCCGAAGGCGCGCGCTCCGTATTCCCGGGCTATGCTGTCGGCGCGGGAAACGTCCGGGTCCACGACCGCTGCTAACGTGACCGGCTCGCCCTGCTCTGCCAATTGATGGTAAACGCGGGCATGATTGCGGCCGAAAGCGCCCACTCCGACGACGGCTACGTTAATGCGGTTCTCAGTTCTCAGGTTTCAGTTCTCGGATGCAACGCTTTCTTGAGCAGAGCGATCTGCCCAGCATGATAAAGCTCATGCTGCACAATTCCGCTGAACATGTAATAAAAATCGTAATAGTCTTCGGTCTTGCCGGGAACCTGGTCTTGCAGACGCGAGTCAGGAAAAGCGGCAACGGCTTTAATCAGTTGGTTGTGAGTCTGCTCAAGATGGCTCACAGTTCGACGCCAGGCGGCTAGGCTGGTGTCTGTCACAGGTGGAAAATCCTGTTGCTTGGTGAGTTCGACGGCTGCGCCACCGATGCGCCGAAAGACGGCATCATCCCAGGCGGCGATATGCAGGACCAGCTCCCAAATGCTGTGGGCATTTTCGATCGGCTTCGCGGAAGCGGTGTCGGCGGTCACACCAGCTAGAAGTTCCTTGATGGAATCTCCATGCCAGGCGTCACCCTCGAAGGCGCGGCGGATTTGGTCTGCGAGTCGAGCGGTTTCGGACATAGTCTCCATCCGATATCACCAAGGCGGGTCAGCGACAATCGCAATCTGCGAGTCATTCGCAGCCGAGATTACGGCCTCGCCGTCCAATAGCAGGCACTTTCCTGCGTCCAACGCCAAACAGGTCGCGCCGGCTTTGTGCATAACTTCAATTGTTCTTACTCCCACCACCGGCACGTCGAAACGCATATCCTGATTCGGTTTGGCGATTTTTACTACAGTGAGGGCGCGACTCAAGGTTGAGGGATCCTGCTGAAGTGAAGCCATGATTTGACCGGCGCGGGCGATGGTGGCGTCGGTGCCTTCCATCGCCTCGACGGCTACGCAGGCAGCTTCGGCGACGATCACGGTTTGTCCAATATCGTATTTTGCCAGGTGGCGTGCGACCAGGCGGCCATATTGGATGTTTGCCTTTTCCTGTTCATTCGGTGGACGTTTAGTTAAAGTTCCGGTTTTGGCCAGCAGCGGTTCCAGAAAGGCGGTGGAGTTTTCCAGAAGGATGCCTTCATCCGCCAATACTTTCGCGATTGCGCCCAGCAAGGCGTCGGTGTTTCGCGTGCTCAAGGAGAGCAGCAGCTTGGCCAGACGCCAGTCGGGCCGGATACTGGAGAAGATCTGCTTATGTTTTACCTGTCCGGCCATGATGGCACGATGCACGCCCTCACGTTTGAAAGTCTCGATCAGTTTGGACAATTCTCCCAAAGAGAGCCAGTGAATTGCCGACGCTCCATGCGATTCAATGTCGGGAAATGCTTCTTCCTTGATGGCCGCGACGATAACGTCAAGTCCCTGGGCGCGAGCTGCGTCGAGCACGAGAAACGGAAAGCGGCCGTTACCCGCGATCAGACCAATTTTCTCCCTAGCGGCGGACATGGTGGACAGTGTACTGGAGAAGAGCATTCAGCCGTCAGCACTCAGCATTCAGCCCTTTGGGATTCGTACTCGAGCTAACTGCCATTCAATATCCTCCAAATCTCAGCTTGGCTGAATGCTGATTGCTAACTGCTACTTAATCACCCCTCGTTCTGAAGCCTGTATGAACCGGATAAGCATTTCCACATCTTCTCCGCCATCCGGCTCGGCCTTCAGCATCTTTAGCGCTTGAGAAGTGTTGAGCTTCGATGCCAGCAGGACCTTGTAGGCATGGTGAATTTTGCGGATACGTTCCTTGGAGAAGCCGCGGCGCTCGAGGCCGAGGGCGTTCAATCCGTAGGCGTGAGTATCACGGGCGGCGACGGTTTTCGAAAAAGGTAGGACATCTTTCGTGATCGTGGTTCCACCGCCAACATACGAATGCGCGCCGATGCGAACGTACTGGTGTACTGGACACATCGCGCCGACTACAGCCCAATCCTCGACCGTCACATGTCCGCCGAGAGTGGCGGCATTGGCCAGGATCACGCGATCTCCAACCACACAATCGTGGGCAACGTGGGTGTACGCCATAATCAGGTTGTAATTGCCCACCCGAGTGACGCCGCCACCTTTCACGGTTCCGCGATTGATGGTGACAAATTCGCGAATCTCGTTGTGATCGCCAATTTCTAGTTGGGTGCGCTCGCCGGCATAAGTCATGTCCTGAGGCGCCAATCCAATCGAGGAAAATGGAAAGAAGCCGTTATCGGCGCCAATTTTGGAAGGACCTTCCATCACGACGTGCGAAACCAGGTGGCATCCTTCGCCCAGTTGGACTTGTGGCCCAATCACACAGTAAGGGCCGATTTTGCAGGAAGGATGTATCTTGGCTTGCGGATCGATAATGGCTGTCGGGTGGACGTTCATCAGTTGCGAGTAGCGGATCCCGGATGTCGAGCTCCGGCTTCTATGGGGAG
Organism: Terriglobales bacterium; assembly: GCA_035489695.1. Lineage (GTDB taxonomy): Bacteria > Acidobacteriota > Terriglobia > Terriglobales > Acidobacteriaceae > 40CM-3-55-5. The sequence goes on along the minus strand of DATHJP010000255.1, from coordinate 3,445 downwards.
GATCATTCGCGCTCCGATTCGCTCTCCGCGGCTTCGGGCCGGGTGCGAGAGCGGTCCACAAGCTGGCATGTGACCGTGGCCTCGGCTACACGCTTGTCGCCTACAAAAACTTTGCCTTCCATGCGAACGGCCGAAACGCGCCAGGCTTTCACTTCCACCTCAATGCGCAACTGATCACCCGGAACTACCGGACGCCGGAAGCGGGCACGTTCGATTCCGGTGAAGACCATCAGCTTGTCGGCACGATCTTCCACTTCGGTGAGCAGCAGTGCGCCACCAGCCTGCGCGATTGCCTCGACGATAAGTACACCTGGCATGATTGGCAGATTGGGGAAATGGCCGGCGAAGAACGGCTCATTGATGGTGACATTCTTGATGGCTACGATGCGCTGCTTGCGTGTGATATCAATCACACGATCAATCATCAGAAACGGAAAGCGGTGGGGCAGGATGCGAAGGATGTCATGGATGTCCAGCGTAGTCTTGGCGGGAGCTTCGGTGGCAGGGTGAGTGTCGGCCATTGGGTCGCCGTCTGGAGCGAAGATTATACTGTACCGCACCGCTGGCGACTGTGTTGTAGCCAACCAGTAAATTATGAAATCCAAGCAAAAAAAGTCGAGAGCGCGCGATGCCGCGTGGCTCGAGAACGTCAATCGGTCGAGTTATTTTGAGGAACGCAAGGATGACATTGTCGAGTGCATCCAGCAATTGGTGGAAATCGAATCTCCCAGCGACAGCAAACAAGCCGCGGATCGGCTAGGCGCATTCCTGGCGGAGAAGTTCGAGGCGCTGGGCGGAAAAACTCGCTTCCATAAAAGCGCCAACTTCGGAGATCACTTGCAGGTGGATTTCGCGGGCAAGCGCGGAGGCAATCCGGTGTTGCTGCTGGGGCACTATGACACTGTGTACCCTGTGGGGACTCTGGCGAATATGCCCTGTCAGGTTTCCGAAGGACGGCTCTGGGGCCCCGGTGTTCTGGATATGAAGTCAGGCATTGCATTGATGCTGACCGCCATCGATGTTCTGCGCGCAGCGCACAGCGATTTGCCTCATCCAATCACAGTCCTGCTGGTTTCGGACGAGGAAGTAGGGAGCAATTCTTCGCGGCATATCACGGAAAGTCTGGCGAAACTATCAGCGGCGGTGCTGGTGCTCGAACCTTCCTACGGACTACACGGAGCGGTGAAGACAGCGCGCAAGGGAGTTGGCGAGTACACCATCAAAGTCACAGGGAAGGCAGCGCATTCAGGACTCGATTTTGAAAAGGGTGCGAGCGCCATTGTCGAGTTGGCAAAGCAGATTACGAAGATCTCACAAATGATCGACTTGAGGCGCGGCCTGACTCTGAATGTCGGATTGGTACAGGGCGGGACCCGGGTTAACGTCATCCCGGCTGAGGCGACGGCCGTGCTGGACGTGCGCATTGCGAAGATGAAGGACGCCGCGGCTATCGACCGTAAGCTGCGAGCCCTAAAGCCATTCAATCGCAAGTGCAGGCTCGAGATTGATGGCGGGATCAATCGTCCGCCGATGGAACGCACAGCGGGTGTGGCTGGGCTCTATCAAAAGGCGTCGGAGATTGCGAAGCGGGCGGGATGGAAACTCGAAGAAGCGGCGGTTGGCGGGGGCTCGGACGGAAACTTCACGGCAGGGCTGGGGATTCCTACATTGGATGGCCTCGGCGGGGTTGGAGAGGGGGCACATGCTACTCATGAGTCGATTGTTATCTCCGAACTACCGCGACGGGCGGCGTTGATCACGGGGTTGATCGAAGAAATCTGGTCGGTGTCCTTTTGAATGACAGGCAAGCCCCACCTCTCGAAAATCATGAGAAGTCGGCAACCGCATGACGAACAAGTTTTTGACTCCGGGTGTGGGGTAGCCTAGAATTTCCTCAGGGTATTGCGCTGGCCGAGAATGCGCCTATCAGAGCGCCTGGCGAACCCCGCGTGGAGGTTTATAACATGATTGGTAAATTGGGTTTGCCGGAGATTCTCATTATCCTCGCTATTGCGCTGCTGATTTTTGGCCCCAGCAAGCTGGCGGATTTGGGCAAGGGGTTGGGCGAGGGCATCAAGAATTTCAAGTCGGCTGTGAAAGACGGCGAGGGAACCGACAAGAAGTCCTAGCACGCCGTTCGTGAGGGAACATCCCTACTGGCGGGCTGCGACTTTGGTTAAGAAGCCCGGGTCCGCCAAATAGTTTCGACATGAAAAACGCAATGTCGATAGTTAGAAATTCTCCTTGGCGGAATCCAGAAGAGACTTTGAAAAGTATGGGCGGCGGAACAACACTTCCGTGATGCCGGTGTTCTCGCCCAAACTCGTCCGACTCTTGCAGCATTGCTGCACGCGTGGCTCAGACACTGCTCTAAGCAGTGCGCAGCCAGCGAGGGACTCTGGGGTGCTGCTAAGCTCAACTAAGAAGGAACCGGTGAATCGGCACATTTCGCTACCCGCCCTGGCGGTCATCGTTCTGTGGCTCGCGGGAATGGCTGCCGCAGAGACGCCAAATCGCGTCACTATTTTGTATGACTCGTTCGGCAAATCTCCCTCGCTGACCATGGATTGGGGTTTCGCAGCCCTGGTGGAGTATGGGGGCAAGCGCATCCTGTTCGACACCGGGAACAATGCCAGGATCTTCGAACACAATGTGAAAGCGCTGGGAGTCGACCTGCGGAATATTGATTTTGTGGTCATCTCGCACCGCCACGCCGATCACACCAGTGGCATCACCTACCTGTTGACGGTCAATCCCAAGGTGCATATCTATGTCCCCGACGAACCCTGGGGATTGTTTGCGCGTGGAGTGAAGAACGACTTCTACCGCAAAGACCTGTCGCTGCCCGCCGACATGCGCTACTATCGCGGTCATCCGCCGGAGATCCTGGAAGGCGGCACGCCTTGGCCGGGAGGCAATTTCATCCCTGTCAGCCAAAGGACTGAAGTGGTGCCCGGAATATTTATCCTCTCTGGCGTCTCCACATCTCCCGGCACGCTGGAACTGAAGGAGCTATCGCTGGCCATCAAGAGTCCACAGGGAGTGATTCTGATTGTTGGTTGCTCGCATCCCGGCGTGGAACACATCGCTCAGGAAGCGACCGCCATCGATCCTCACATCAATATCCTGTTCGGCGGGTTGCACCAAATCCAGAAACCCGATCCCGAGGTGGAACGAATTGCCGCCGTGTTGCACGACCAGTACAAGATAGAACGCGTGGCACCGGGGCATTGCACCGGCGAACCGGAATTCGCTGCCCTGAAGAGAGCATTTGGCGACCATTACGTGTATGCGGGCGTGGGATCAGTGATTGATCTGCCAGGCGCTACACTAGCTTCGGAGAACCAACAGAGGACAGTAGGCTGGCCGCAGACTACCGGTGCTGACTGTTTGTCGCCGAGGTGCTTACAGAAGGCTTTCGCCGTCGAGCAGGGACAGCGTCTGG
>DATHJP010000254.1:0-5497 GCA_035489695.1 Terriglobales bacterium | reverse complement strand
ACTTGGCAGCCTCGCAAAAGTTTCTTTTTTCCGTAAAAAAACGGATTTTGCTTGATTGTCGTTTTCGCTGCCTCAATCTCCCGGTTACTACATCGAATAAATATGTCAATTGCCTACCTGCGAAATCAAATCTTCGCGCCGTTTCTACGGTTTGCACCCCTGTCCCTCCCCTTAGTTTTTGCACTCTTATTTGCTCAGACGCCGAGCATCGACGCCGCATTACCCAGCGGCTTTGGTGAAATACAGTATGCCAAAGGGTTACTCAGCCCGACTGCCATGGCGTTTGCGCCGGACCCGTGTCCCGCGTCCGGCCCGCCAGTGCACAGGCTCTTTGTGTGCGAACAGGGAGGACGAATTCGCGTGTTTCGTAACGGTGTTTTGCAACCGAACGCTTTCTTATTTGTCTCCTGCGATACTCGCGGCGAACGCGGACTCGATGGTATCTGTTTCGATCCGAACTTCGCGACCAATCATTATGTTTATATTTACTATACGATTAAGCCCACAGACACGTCACTGCCGACTCATAACCGCGTCAGTCGCTTTACCGCTGATCCCACGAACCCGGACATAGCTTTGGCGGGAAGCGAGAAGCGGATCCTGGATCTGCCAAATCTTGGGCTGACCTCCTACGTCCATAACGGAAGTGCCCTCCATTTCGGACCGGACGGCAAACTCTATATTTCGGTTGGCGAAAACGGTAACCCCCCGAATTCGCAATCCTTAAACACGGTGTTCGGCAAAATCCTGCGAATTAACCCAGTCCCGGAAAATCCTGATGGAACGATTCCGTCCTCAACCATTCCAACGGATAATCCGTTCTACAACACCACTACGGGAGTAAATCGCGCGATCTACATTCTCGGCTTGCGCAATCCTTTCACATTTAATTTCCAGCCAGGCACTGGACGGATGTTCATCGATGACGTCGGCGCCAGCACCTGGGAGGAGATCAATGATGGCAAAAAAGGTGCGAATTACGGCTGGCCAACTACCGAAGGTCCGGCGCAACCGCCGGTCGCCGGCCTTACCAACCCAATTTACGCTTACCAGCACTTTTCCGGCACCCCACAGGGCTGTGCAATTACTGGCGGCACCTTTTATAATCCGCCACCGCTTTGTTCCGGCGAACAACAATTCGGATTTCCGAGTTCGTATGTAGGCAAATATTTCTTCATGGACCTGTGTACTCGGTTCATCTACACGATGGATCCAACCCAGATCGATCCGGCAAGCCCGTACGGGTTCTACAAAGTCAGCCCGTTCGCAACCGGCATCACCCACAGTTCATTGACCTACCTGATCGTCGGGCCGGATCGAAACCTCTACTATATTGGCCGTGACGATGGCGCGGTTTACCAAATTCGGTATCCGGCCAGCCTTGCTCCGACGATTGGCACCCAGCCAGCGGACATATTGGTGGGACAGGGAAGGCCCGCCCTGTTTAGGGTTGATGCCTCAGGCGCGCCGACGCTGCATTATCGGTGGCAGCGAAACAATATCAACATCTCCGGAGCAGCTGATGCGCCCAGTTATACCGTTACTAATCCGCAAGTATCGACTGACAACGGAGCCATGTTTCGCTGTATCGTAAGTAATTCCTTTGGCACTGCGACGACCCGAAATGCCGTTTTGTCAGTTACCACCAAGCAACCTCCCATCCCCACCATTAGCTCTCCTCCTCCGTCCTTTTATTACAACGCGGGAGATACCATTACTTTTGCCGGCTCGGCAGTCGATGGAGTCGATGCCGTTACTCATCAACCTCAAGATGGCGTTCTGGCACCGAGCGCACTCACCTGGGAAATTTTATTCGAGCATCATGCGCTCACCAATCCGAACCATCATACCCACCCGTTTTACCCGCCCACGAGCGGGATTGCCAGTGGAACCGTCGCGCTCAACTTCCCGGAAACTGATCCCGATGTCTGGTTCCGGATTTCTCTGACCGCAAAAGATTCCTACGGACTGTCACAGACCATTTTCAGGGATATTTTCCCGCGCCATTCGCAGCTTTCTGTGACCACCAGTCCTGTGACCAGTCCTGTGCCACTAAAGGTCAAGATAGACGGCTCACCAAAAAACGTGCCTGTTAAGTTTTGGAGCGTGGTCCATCTGCCGCGCATCCTTGGCGCGGATACCCCGCAGACCGTGAATGGAGCTATCTACGACTTTGTTTCCTGGTCTGACGGCGGCGCCAGAACCCACACGATTTCGACTCCGGCGACTGCTACTAACTATATCGCGAATTTTGCGAAACGCCCTGCTGTGAATACGACACCGGGTACGACTGGCTCGGTTAGCGCAAAGCCAAATCCGTTTACGCCGAATTCGCAGGGCCTAGGACAAACAACTCTAACCTGGACAAGCGTTGGAACGACTAGGGTTGAAATTCACGTTAACACTCCTAATGGTAATATGTTCACTGGGAGTGGCCCAGGCACTTTCTCGGCCACGACTGGTCTATGGGTGCGGGACGGGCAGACATTTTATCTGCAAAATGTCTCCAACGGCCTGCCTTTAACTTCCGCCAACACCTTGGCAACGGTGACGATGAAAGCGTTGAACGTCACCCCGGCGGGCTCGGTCACTGCCAGCCCGAATCCGTTTACCCCAAATTCACAGGGACTTGGCCAAACGACGATCACGTGGACAAGCGCCGGCACTACGAAGGTTGAAGTGCACGTTGACGCGCCAAATGGCAACATGTTCGGCGTGAGCGGTCCGGGCACTTTCTCGGCTACAACCGGCCAATGGGTGCAGAACGGGCAGACATTTTATCTGCAAAACGTTTCCAATGGCCTGCCTCTAACTTCCACTAACACGCTCGCAAAGGTGACGATGACGGCTTCCCCGTAATGATGGCGCCGGCTCAATTGTAGCTCACGCGAATCGAGTCTATGGGACAGGGGTATTAACGGTCACAGCATCTCCATTTGTTTCAGCTCCGGTGGTTCGCTGATGACTTGACAAATTCGTTGGCCGTTTAACGTAGCAAAGACAGCTTACGGCGATGCGATGGGATTGCAGTCAACAGGGTGCGCGTTTAGCTGAATGAATAAAGCTACTGAAAAGACGGCCGAATGGTGGAACGACCCGCAAAGTCAACCCCCCGGCACGCAGTGGGTTGAAGTCCCGACTATTGGAGCTAACGTCAACCGCCGCGCAAGTGGCGATCCGGCGATTGATTGGTTAGATCACTCGGCAATTTTTCTAAGCGAACAACCAAGACCGATCAAAGCGCTGTCGGTTGGTTGTGGTTTTGGTATAATCGAACGGATCCTGCGTCAGCGGGATATTTGCCAGCTCATTCATGGCCTGGATGTTGCTGAAGGCGCAATTCAAGGCGCAATTCAACAAGCCGAAGCCGAAGGCTTGCAGGGTTTGACCTATGAGGTAGCCGATCTGAATACCGCGAAATTGCCGGAAGAAAATTATGATGTCGTCTATGCCCACGCCTCGCTACATCACGTTTTCCAGCTTGAACATTTGTTTGAGCAGATCAAGAAAACACTTAAACCCGGCGGTTTTTTTATCACCTATGAGTATGTCGGCCCTTCACAAATGCAGTTCCCGCAGCATCATCTGCAATTGGCTGACTTTTTCTTAAAGAGTATTCCGGAGCGCTACCGCCGGACGCGGCGTCGAGAAGGCTTCAAGCAGGAAGCCCCTCGCTTCTCACTGGAAAGGATGAACAGTTCAGACCCTTCGGAAGGCATTCGTGCCAGCGAAATCGTGCCCCTGGTTGCCAGCCGTTTTGAAATTAGATATCTCCGTTACCTCGCCGGCACTTTGTTGCTTTTAATCTTTAATGAGATCGCCGGTAATTTCAGGGAGGACGACGCCGAAATTATGCCGTTGGTAAACGCATTGATTTCACTGGATAACTTCATGGTGGATAACGCAATTCTACCTTCTTACCACGTCTACATGGTTTGCCAGAAAACTGACAATCCACTTCCAATGCAGACAGTCAATGTTGTATCGCTCGCGACGCCTGTCTTTGCCACAAATAACCCACAGCCGCTTAATAGCCCCACCGCTTCGGTCATCGCCGATCCCAATCCTCTGATCGTCGATCCGCCGGCGCCTGGACAAGTAACTCTCTCCTGGAAGAGTTATGGAACACGTAGAGTTGAAATTCATGTCGATGACCCCAATGGCAAGATGTTTGCCGGGAGCGGTCCGGGCTGTTTCTCAAAAAAAACCGGCCAATGGACGCGGGTCGGGATGACGTTTTACCTGCAAAACGTCTCCAACGGCTTGCCTTTGACCGCCGACAATACACTCGCAAAGGTCACGCTGACAGCACCCCAGTGATAAGTAATCGTAGTTGGATTGCCAACCATCGGAATTCAGTCTGGAGCCCTAGACTGCAATCGCGGATCGTGTACCCTGCAATCGCTTTTCTTTTCGCCACTATTTTTGCGGTGCTATCTGGCGCTGGCTGTTACGCGAGCTCAAGCGATTCTGTACCTGAGCTCGCCCGAGCCGTTTCAGAACTGCCGGCCGATAGCTCCGTTCTCGATTTACCGGAAGGCGTCTATACGATTGCCAGTACCTGGACGATTTCCAGAGCGGGAGTGACGATTCGTGGTGCAGGGGCCGGCAAGACTGTTCTGATCCGTGACCCGAAATTCAACGGGGTCATGCTGAAAATGGATGGAGCGAACAGTACCGTCAATAATTTAACTCTCGATGGCAATGGCACGGCGATGGTGATTTCCCTCAACCGGCCAGGGGCCGTAGCTGACACGATTGACGTGAAGAATTTCGATCATATCGGCATAGCCGTGCCCGCTTCGGATTGCCGCGTCAGCAATTGCCTGATTAGCGGTTTCGGCCAAGCGTCCATTCAGAGTATCGGGATTTGGCACGACGCGGGGCGAACACCTACTGCCTCCAAAATCGTGATCGACCGTAACACAATTAAAAATAACGGCATGTGCGGCATTTATTGCACAGGCGGAGAGATGACGATCGCAAATAACCAGTTAAGCGGAAATCATATTATCACGAGCCCTGGCGGCGGACAGATCGATGTCGGGAACGCGTTCTCGACAAACACTGTTGCGACCATTACGGGCAACACAATCGAAAATGGTGGTAGTATAAAAGCCGGCGGAATTGAGTTGGGCGGCGGCAATTTCACTGTCGCGAACAACGTTATTCGCGATCATGGAGGCAGTGGCATCGGAATAGGCCATAATGTCATTAGAGCTACGATCAAGGGCAACACGATCTCCAACTGCGGCCATAACATTGCCGATAAGAACAAGCCGCAGGCTCGTGCCGGCATTTACATCACTTACGGTGCCTCAAATGTAGAGATCTCCGGCAACCGATGCTTCGATGATCAGCCAAATAAAACACAAACCTGGGGAATTATTCTTTCGGCGCCACCGGCAAGACCGGACCCGAGATTTTCGCCCAGGGCTACCGAACGCGTGATAATAAAAGGAAATGATCTGCGCGGCAATATCCATCCAGAGGGATT
>DATHJP010000253.1:0-25397 GCA_035489695.1 Terriglobales bacterium | reverse complement strand
GGGCGGAATGACTGCCATGATTTCTGCGCTGAATGGCGCGTATGGCGTCAGAGAATCGCGATCCTGGCTCAAGGTTCATGCCATTGCCGTCGGACTGACCATCGCCATTTCGATCCTGGTTATCTCCGCGCTAGCTTTAGTGCTGGCTGGAGGCCACATTGCCAATTTTGCGGGATCAAAACTCCATCTCGGCTGGGTAGCTGTCACTGGCTGGAAGATACTGCAATGGCCGGCAGCCCTCTTCTTTATCGTATTGGCTTTCTCGCTGATTTATTACTACGCTCCCAACGTTAAAGTGCAACACTGGTATTGGATCACGCCTGGATCGGTGGTCGGTGTTCTGTTGTGGATCGCTGCATCTTTCGGATTCCGCGTCTACTTGCATTTTTTCAACTCCTACTCAAGCACATATGGATCATTAGGCGCAGTGATTATTCTGCTGGTGTGGTTTTATGTTACTGGCCTCGCTTTCCTGGTGGGTGGCGCGATCAACGCCGAAATCGAACACGCCGCCGCCGAACGTGGCCATCCCGAAGCTAAAGCCGAAGGCGAGAAGATAGCTCCTGCAGACAGACAAGCGGCGTAGAATTTTCAGCGATGTAAGGAATTGATGGTGGACCTGGTCGGGTTCGAACCGACGACCTCTTCCATGCCATGGAAGCGCGCTCCCAACTGCGCCACAGGCCCACTTGCTGAAAGGGAAAGCTGCTCAAACCAGCTTAGACACTTTCAATTCTCGCTCACCGGTTGGGGATAGTCAAACCTGGTCCCGCAAGCTGCATCTATTCTGCGACCGACTTTGCGAAATTGTGGAAAATGGGTATCCTGTGGACGGTCGAGCGACGAAATCATGAATAAAAAATCCATTCTAAGCCCCCGATACTTACTATTACTGCTGCTGGTTACGCCAGCGATGGCTCAAAGCCAATCAGCCGCGTCGCCGCCGGTATCGTATTCATCTATCAGCCAGCTAAATTTGCTGCTCTCGCAACTGGAGCAGGCATCGCAACAGACGCAACTCGACCTGGCGAAGTTGCGGGTGGAAAAGTGGAAGACGGATTCCAACAATAAACGTCAGATGCAAGCCAACGTAGAATCGATCGAGCACAATTTACAGAGTGCACTTCCCGAAATGATCGGCCAGTTGCGGATGTCTCCGGAAAATCTCACCGCTACTTTCAAGGTCTATCGCAACCTGACCGCGCTTTACGATGTTTTTGCCGCTGTCGCCGAATCCGCAGGAGCATTCGGTACCAAAGATGAGTTTCAGTCGTTGGAGAACGACCTAAGCATGCTGGAACGATCGCGGCGTGCATTTGCCGATCGGATGGAGACTCTCGCCGGCGCCAAAGAAGTAGAACTCACTCGTCTCCGGACTGCGATTCAAACGGGACAGGGCGGCGCGAATCCACAGCAGCCAAAAAAAGTGATCGTGGATGACAACGAGCCTCCCAAGAAGCCGGCCAAAAAGAAATCTTCCACCGGCAAAGCGACTCCTCCGCCGCCGCAGACCAAGCCTCAATAGGGCAGTGTCAGGTTTCCAGTTTCTGGTTTCGGGTCTTAGCGTCCGCAGCCGGGGTGTCTTCGAAAACTCTGCCGGCCAAGACTGGCCAAATGCTAATTGCTAAGTGCCAAGTGCAGTTTGTCCCTTCCTAACCCACTGAATCCACACCATTTCCAGCTCTGGAACTCAACAGCTCGCAGCGGGGTCTAACTATACAGGTGGATGAATTGTTGTTACGTCCGACGCAAACTCGAGGTCACTTTTGGGCCAGACTTGGGGCGCGAAAAGAACTTATAATGGGTATCACGCCATGAGGATGATGGCGGGAGCAATCACTGTGGGTGATCTGGCAGGCGCGCTAGGAGTTCGAGCCCAGGAATCCGCGATCGTTGCGGAACTGAAGGCAGGATCGGAAGAAGCCTACGCCTGGCTTATCGGAGAATTTCATCAGCCTATCTACAGCTTGGTTTATCGCATGGTAGCTGATCCGGCCGATGCAGCTGACACCACCCAGGAAGTTTTCTTGAAAGTGTTTCGCGGAATGAAACACTTCAACGGCCAGTCCAGCCTGAAGACTTGGATCTATCGGATCGCTTTGCATGAGGCTTCGAATCGCCGGCGCTGGTGGTTTCGGCATAAGGCGAAAGAAACGTCCATGGAACCGCTTCACGGTGATTTCGAAATAGGTACCGCGATAGAAGACACACTGGTGGACGAAAGAGAATCGCCCTTCGATAACGTGGCTCATCATGAGGTCCAGGCGCGAGTGGAAGAAGAGTTGCAGAAAGTTCCTGAGCCGTATCGCACCACGCTGATCCTGCGCGATCTCGAAGAAATGTCTTATGAGGAAATTGCGGAGATCACCGAGGTTTCGCTGGGCACGGTGAAATCAAGACTGACGCGAGGGCGCGAGGCGCTCAAGCGACGTCTGCTGGCATATGTCCGGGAAGTAGGCGGCGAACTGGGACTACAGGCTCCTGAGGAGCGAGAATCAAAAATGCAGTCACGATCCCCTGTTCGTTCGGACGGCAGAGAGATCGAGGTGATGCCATGAAGTGCGCCGGAGCAAAATCGTTGTTCTCGCTTTACTTGGACGGCGCGCTAACCGGCACCCAGATGCGTGCTCTCAGCCAGCATCTGGAAACCTGTGCTGGTTGCACGCAGGAATATTTGTCGCTGCAGCATACCCAGCAATTGCTGACGAAACTGGCTCGCAGAAAAGCACCGAGGGATCTGGCCCTGAAGCTTCGGGTCGCCATTTCGCAAGAAGTCGCGCAATCGAAGCGTCCGTATCTCAACCACATGCAGATACGGCTAGAGAACGCTTTGAACGCATTTATGGTTCCCGCCACTGCGGGTCTGGTCACCGCGATTGCAATCTTCATTGTGCTGATGGGTTTCCTTGCGCCTTTGCAGGCGGACAATCCTGACGTTCCCTTGGTGCTGTACACCGCCCCGCAATTGCAGCAGTCAGCCTTTGGGGCCACGCTTGATTCCATCAATGACGATTCCCTGGTCATTGAAGCCTACGTCGATTCCAAGGGCCGGGTACAGGATTACCGCATTCTGTCCGATTCCGTGCAGTCCAAGGAATTGCTGCCCCAGGTCAAGAACATGCTGATCTTCACCACGTTCCGTCCCGCGACATCCATGGGCCGTCCGACGACCGGGCGTGCCGTGCTGTCTTTTTCTAAAATCAGCGTCCGCGGATAAAGATTAGGTACAGCCATTAGCCAAGCTGATGACGCTTGGCTTCTCGTTGTTTGACCCTCTGCCTGTAAGCCCTTAAACTAAAACATACCCGCCTGCCTTGAGGAGGTTCCCTGGTTTTTAGCTTTCGATACACGTGGTTCGTGGCTTTAATTGGAATCTTGACGCAAGTTTCTGTGGCCCAAGGTCCGCCCAAGGTGGCGCTGGACACGAGCGAGACATTGTTCTCGGTTCTGACTGCCATTAACACTTGCGGATATGATCAAGAGCTTGGGGTGTCTCATCCGCTGCGAAGCCAAATTCGCACCGAAGTTGCTAAATCCATTCAGTCCACGCCAGAGGCCAAGGAAGCTACTCGGGCGATGTGCCAGTTTTACGATGAACATCGGCAACCGGATGCATCCCGCACGCTGGCGCAATACGTGTCCTTCGCGCTTTATCTCAACGGACCGCCCGCGCCCTTTTCGCTTAAGGCCAAAGAAGCAGACATTCCACCGGACGCCACCTACGTGCTCGGGATTTTGCCCCTGCTGCAGAAGTTTTATGACTCCGTGGGATTGCATTCCATCTGGCAACCGCACCAGGAGGCTTACTCCGCCCTTACGTCGGGCTACCATGAGCCCGTGGCCAAGATGTTGTTCGACACCGAAATATACTTAAAGATAGCGTCTTCGCAATATTTAGGTCAGGGATTCACCGTCTATCTGGATCCGATGGGCGCCCCTGGTCAGATCAACGCGCGCAATTACGGATCGAACTACTTTGTGGTGATTTCCCCCGGTTCAGGTTCGTCATTGAAAATGGACCAGATCCGGCACACCTATTTGCACTATCTGCTGGACCCACTTGCGCTAAAGTATCCAACCACCATGAAGCGCTTGACACCACTGCTGGATTCAGTGAAGACTGCGCCCATCGACGAAAGTTTCAAGACCGATGTCACGCTTCTGCTCACCGAGTGTTTCATCCGGGCCATCGAAGCGCGCACCACGGGCGGCAATAAAGCGCCTGACGCACAACGCGACCAAGCGGTGGAACAATCGTTACAGCAAGGATTCATTTTGACTCGCTATTTCTACGATGCGCTGATCAAGTTTGAAAAAGATCCCGCAGGTCTGCGCAATGCCTATGGCGACATTGTTTCCAATATCGACGTGGGCAAGGAAGAAAAGCGCGCGGCTCAAGTCCAGTTCGCAAACCAGGCGGATCCGGAACTGTTACATCTTTCGCGCCCCATGGAAGGCAAGCTCCTGGTGACTGCCGAGCAGCGGCTGTCGGCCGGTGACGTCAACAATGCGCAGAGACTCGCCCAGGAAGCTTTGGATGAAAAAAGCGAGGATCCGGGCCGGGCATTGTTCATTCTTGCGCAAGTTGCAACAATGAACCGGGATATGCAAGGCGCGCGCAATTATTTCCAGCGGGCGCTGGAAGTGGCGCGCGAACCCAAGGTCGTGGCCTGGTCTCATATTTACCTGGGAAGAATATTTGATTTGCAGGAAAACCGGGAAGCGGCAGTTGATCAATATCGGGCAGCGCTCAATGCCGGCGCGTCGCTGCCTGAGGCCAAAGAGGCGGCGGAACGGGGCCTGCAACAACCATATGAGCCGCCAAGCCATCCACAGTAGGGCGCGAACGCCTGAGCAAAAATTCTGTGATCGAGATCGTACCCAAGGAGAGTCTATGAAGCGAGCAGCGATGGTAGCTATGATGCTGGGTCTGACAACTGTTGTGTTTGCGCAGCAGCCAGCCTCATCCCCACAGAATCCTCCCGCGACCCAAACCGGCAAGCCGCAACCCGCCGCGGCTCAGCCAAGCCAGGGGCAGCAAGGTGCGACGCAGCCCTCGACAGCAACCGTACCTCCCCTGGGAAAGCGGCCCCCACAAGCCAAGACGCAGCCGGAATATGAGGCATTCAACGCCGCGATAGCCAACACCAACGATCCTGCTGCCGTGGAAAAAGCGGCAGATGATTTCGCCGCCAAATATCCGGACAGCGAATTGCGCGTTCTGCTCTACGAGGCTGCTATGCAGAGTTATCAGCGCGCCAATAATGCCGACAAGATGATGGAGATGGGGCGCAAAGTCCTGAAGATCGATCCCGATAATCCGACCGCCCTGGTGGGCGTGGCGCAGGTGCTTGCGGAGCGCACTCGGGATACCGACCTGGACAAAGAACAACGCCTGGACGAGGCGATGAAGCTGGCTCAGCGTTCACTGACAACCGTAGACACCGATATCGCGCCCCGGGCAGACACGCCGCAAGAAAGGATCGACGCCTATAAAGGAGTTCTGCGATCAAGCGCCTATGCCATCATGGGCACGCTGGAGTTCAACAAGGAAAAGTACGCGGACGCGGAAAATTATTACCGCAAGTCGATGGATGCGTATCCCGCCCAGCTCGATCCGGTAGTTGTGTTGCGGCTGGCCCTGGCACTCGACAAACAGGGAAAGTATTCGGAAGCCCTAAAGGAAGCGAACCACGCGGTCTTACTGACCCCGGAAGGCTCGACCGCCGGAAATCTAGCCCGCCGCGAGCGCGACCGGTTAGTGCAACTGACAGGCGGTACCCCAACTCCGGCTTCGAAGCCGCCTGCGAGTGCTCAGAATCCGCCTCCGCCCAAGAACTAACAGGTGCAATGGCGGCCACAGTCCGTCCCCGCCAAGGCTGGGATTGGCGGAAACTTCTCGACCATGAAGTCACAGGAAATTGCCGCGTTGCAAGCGGTACTGGGATACCGCTTCATTCGACTTGAACTGCTGGAGCAGGCGCTCACCCATACTTCCCAGGCGCGCGAGCTTGAGGCAGCACTCGAGGGTAGCCGGGTAGGGGACAACGAGCAACTCGAGTTCCTGGGAGACGCGATTCTCGGCCTGATTACGAGTGAGGAACTGTTTCACCGCTTTCCGCACTTTCGAGAGGGCGAGTTATCCAAAATGCGGGCTCATCTGGTCAGTGAAAGGCATCTGATCCTGGTAGCGCAGCAATTGGAGCTCGGTAAGTATCTGCGGCTGGGTCGTGGTGAAGAGAAAAGCGGCGGTCGCAACAAGACCGCGCTTCTCGTAGACGCTCTGGAAGCCATCCTGGCCGCTGTTTATCTGGACGGCGGACTGGAAACAGCCCGATCGTTGGTGCTGCGGCACATCGTGACGCCGGAACTGGAACGCATCGCTCTAAACGGCAATGGCCTTCCATCCAATGATTACAAGTCGGCGTTGCAGGAGAAGCTGCAGGCCATTGGGCGTCAGCAGCCATCGTATGTTCTGGTAAAGCAGCAGGGGCCGGAGCATAGCAAGACTTTTACCGTCGAGGCGCGGTTGCACGCGCTGGATGCCGAAAGCCAGCCTGAATTTGTGGGTCGCGCCGAGGGTTCCACTAAAAAGAACGCTGAGCAGGATGCAGCTCGACAAGTGCTCGAATATCTTGTTTCGCAGGTGAACCAGTTCAATGGCCGTTCTTCAGGCAGGGGACGTTGTTAATCCGATTGTGATCGAAGCGGCGCCGAAAAAGCCGCCGGCAGATGGCCTAAGCTCCGCTCAATCGCTGCTGGCGACAGTGGTGATCGCTGTGTTTGTGATTACGTTCGTCGTGCAGGCTTTCCAGATACCCTCAGAATCCATGGAGAACACGCTGTTGATTGGCGATTACCTGCTGGTGGATAAGTTGCGATACGGAGGCGGCGGATTCTGGGATCCGATCATGCCTTACCGGCGGGTGCGGCGCGGGGACATTATCGTTTTTCGTTATCCCGTAAATCCAACCCAGCATTTTGTGAAGCGCGTCGTAGGTGTTCCCGGCGACCGGGTGCGGTTGATCAACCGCCGCGTATATGTTAACGGCGTTGCTTCTGAAGAAGCCTACGTGCGTTACAGTTCGCGGGTCCACGATGCTTTTCGCGACGAGTTCCCTCGTTTGAATATTCCGGTTCCAGGACTTGAGGGACGCTGGTGGCTGCAAATGAAAAAACTGGTGGAAGACGGCGAGCTGATTGTTCCCGAGGGACATTATTTCGTGCTTGGCGATAATCGCGACGAAAGCCTGGACAGCCGCTACTGGGGCTTCGTGCCCAAGGAGAATGTGATCGGGCGTCCTCTGCTTATCTACTGGTCAGTGCGAAATATTGATGAGGACATTCCGGTTTCTAACTCGCCGGGTGATAGACTTTTTCACTTCGCTTACGCCGTCAGCCACATTTTTCAGATCACTCGCTGGGACCGCACGTTTCGATTAGTCAACTAAGGGACTGTATGAATGCCCTTTCGACAGGACAAACACTAGTGGCTAAAAAGGAAAGCAAGCAGGCTGAAAAACCGCGCGAGACTACTGTGGAGTTTCTCGCCTCACTGTCAGCCGTTCTGGTGACCGGCCTGTTCATTATCACCTTCATCGTGCAGGCCTTCGAGATTCCCTCCAGTTCCATGGAGAACACGTTGCTGATCGGTGACCATGTTTTTGTGAACCGTGTGCAATTCGCTCCGGCTACCCATTGGACTGGCCCGCTGCTCCCTTACCGGGAGATACGACGTGGAGATATCGTGGTCTTTCTGTCGCCGGCAGAACCAGGGCTGTACGTAGTCAAGCGGATCATGGGTATTCCCGGAGACCGCATTCACCTGCGCGATGGCGTGGTTTATCGCAATGGCCAGAAATTAGACGAACCTTACGTCATTCACAAAACCAAAGACGGTTACAATCCCTATCGCGACAATTTCCCCGCCGTTCCGCCCGCGGATTTCAACAGCGTCACCCCGGAATGGCAGCTAGTTATGAAGCAGCATATCGAAGGTGATGACCTCGTAGTTCCTCCCGACAGTTATTTCGGCATGGGCGACAACCGCGATGTGAGTTACGACAGCCGGTACTGGGGATTCATCCCAAAGGAAAACGTGATTGGGCGTCCCATGTTTATTTATTGGTCGTTCGAGACCCCGCCCAACCAATATTTGCAGAAGGAAGTCAGCGAGCGGCTTAAGTTCCTGGCACACGTAGTCATCCATTTCTTCGACGAGACGCGGTGGCGGCGCACATTCCGGGTAGTCCAGTGAGCTCGAGGCGATCCACATTCGTGCGATCCAAGCCCGGCATAGTCACTCTCATTGTTGCCCTCCTCCTGGCTCTGTTTCTGATTCGACCCGGAGCAGGACGCCTGCGGACGAGGATTGTCAGTGCCATTGGTCTGGCGCTGGGACGGCAAGTGGACGTTTCTTCCGTTCATATGCGGTTGCTGCCTCATCCCGGTTTCGATCTCGAGAACTTTGTCGTTCATGATGATCCGGCATTCAGCGCTGAGCCTGTAATCCGGTCTCAGCAGGTCACCGCTGAGCTGCGAGTCAGCTCCCTGTTGCGGGGACGCCTGGAAATCTCACGCCTGAGTCTTACCGAGCCTAGCCTCAATCTGGTACGTGACCGCCAAGGCCGTTGGAATCTCGAAAATTTTCTTGAACGGGCAGCGCAAATTCCGGTTGCACCCACGAAAAAAACGAACACCGAAGCTCGCCCGGGATTTCCCTACATTGAGGCCGATCGCGGCCGCATCAATTTGAAGTTAGAGCAGGAAAAGAAGCCTTATGCACTGATGGCTGCGGACTTCGCACTTTGGCAGGAATCGGAAAATGTCTGGGGTATGCGGCTCAAAGCACAACCGGTACGCATGGATTTCAACCTGACCGACACTGGAAGGGTTAGCGTCAACGGCTCGTGGCAGAGAGCAACCACGCTGCGCCAGACTCCACTGCAATTCACCATGGAATGGACTGAGGCGCAATTGGGACAAGTCAGCAAGCTGATCTCTGGCAAAGACAAAGGTTGGCGCGGTACGGTCAAGTTATCAGCCGCGCTTTCCGGGACTCCTGCGGACCTCACAGTCGAAACTGACGCTTCGGTTCAGGACTTCCGCCGGTACGACATTCTTGGAGGCGGTGCGCTGCGGCTCGTGGCGCAGTGCGCCAGTCACTACAGTTCGGTAGATCACACTTTCTCAAACCTCTCCTGCCATGCGCCAGTGAGTAACGGCACTGTTTCAGTGAATGGCACCGTCGCAGGTATCTTCAGCAGTCACACCTATGATTTGACGCTGATCGCTAAGCAGGTGCCCATACAATCTCTGATTGCATTGGCACGCCACGCCAAAAAAGATATTCCCGATGATCTCGTGGCCAGCGGGAAACTGGATGCCAGCGTCAAAGTACGGCGTGCGGGTGAGGGTTATGCACAGTGGAACGGTGGCGGAGAAAGCCTGGACGTCCGCATTGGCTCAAAGCTCACTAGGACAGAAATGGCGTTGGATCGAATTGCTTTTCAGGTCTCACGAAACATAGAGCCGACCAGGAGAAATACACGGACGACGGTCCCGCCGCCCCAAGCCCTACTGGAAATTGGCCCATTCAACCTCGCCTTGGGAAGGCCTTCCCCATCGGTTGTGCGCGGCTCGATTTCCCGCTCCGGATACAGTCTTTTAGTTAACGGTGACGCGCAATTTCAGCGTCTGCTTCAGACAGCGCGGACTGTCGGCTTGCGGGTTCCGCAGCCAACCGCCGATGGAATAGCTAGAGTCGATCTGGAGATTGCCGGCAGCTGGTCGGGATTCACCGCCCCTCAAGTGACAGGAAGAGTGCAACTGCAGTCTATTCGCGCCGAAGTGCGCGGCCTGAACGCACCAGTAGAAATCACTTCTGCGAGTCTCCTGCTTACACCGGAGAAAGTTCAACTACAAAACCTGACCGCTTCCCTCGCTGGGGGCGCATGGCACGGTTCGCTGTTATTGCCGCGTCATTGTGCATTGCCGGAGGGCTGTCCCGTGAGTTTCGATCTTCATGCCGATGAAATCGCCATCGACGAATTGAAGCAGTTGCTGAGTCCCCATCCTCGAAAACAGCCGTGGTATCGCTTTTTATCGACATCCACCCAAGCCGCGAATTCTTATCTGCTCACGCTGCGCGCCACAGGCAAGCTCACCGTCGATCGAGTCGCGATCCAGAACTTAGTTGCGACGCGGGTCTTCGCCCAAGTGGCATTGGACGAGGGTCAGCTTCGACTGTCCGACCTGCGTGGAGAGCTACTAGGTGGGAAGCACATCGGCGAATGGACTGCCGACTTTACGGTGAAGCCTCCGGAGTACGACGGCAGCGGCACTCTGCAACGAGTTGACCTGCGGCAACTCGCCGAAGTAATGCATGACGGCTGGGTCACCGGCACCGCCGCGGCAAATTATCGCGCCAGCGCTTCCGGCGTAGATGCAGCCGAATTACTGTCCTCAGCGAAAGCAACTTTGCGCCTAGAAGTACGCGACGGATTGTTGCCGCATATCGCACTGATAGAGGGAAATGAGCCGTTGCGAATCCATCGGCTCGTCGGAAACTTCGTCCTGCGCGACGGTAGGTTCGAGATCCAGCAAGGCAAACTAGAGACACCCGCCGGCATCTATCAATTAAGCGGCACTGCCTCACTGACACGTACATTGGACCTGAAACTAGTGCGCGATGGCGCCCCCGGGTTCAACATTACTGGCCCACTCACCGAACCTCGGGTGTCGCCAGTGAAGACTCAGGAGACCCAAGCCGCGCTTAAACCATGAGGCGTTTTCTAAACCTTCTACCCGCCACTGTCATCTTCTTCGCGCTGGCTCTAATAGCGCAGGTCAATCCGTCGTCGAAGTCGAGCCCTCCCGTCAGCAGCATGGAGCGCAAGTTACAGCACGTCCAAAGCAATGGCGCGCTGACGCACCCGGATCAGACACCAACCGAATTTACCGAGCAGGAGGTCAACGCCTACGTCGCCTCCGGCGCGATTAAACTGCCTGCAGGCGTACAGTCAGTAAATTTCCAGGGACAACCTGAGGTCGTCATCGCAACGACACGCGTCGACTTTGACCAACTCAAAGCCGGACGCCGTTCTTCTAATCCGTTGTTGTCAATGTTCAGCGGGATTCATGACGTAGTGGTTTCCGCGCACGTACACGGCGCCGCTGGGCAAGGGTACGTGAATGTCGATTCAGTTTCACTTGATGGCGTGGAGATTCCCCGTTTCGCCCTGCAAATGTTTGTCGAAAAATATCTTCAACCCAAGTATCCCGGCGTCGGACTGGATTCGAAATTTGCCCTGCCCGCCCGCATCGACACCGCAACCGTCGGATTGCACAAACTCACGATTACACAAAAGTAGTGGTCGGCTGTCAGTGGCCAGTTCTGGTCAGTGATCACTGACAACTGGCCACTGATCACTGACCACTTTTTTGAACATACCCTGCTCCTCGCAATACCTTCCCCGGTAACGCTCCCGTCATCTTCCCCTCATCAACCACCGGCACTCCGTTCACCAGCACGTACTGCATGCCCTGAGATAACTGGTTCGGGTTTTCGAAGGTCGCGACATCTCGCACTGTTACCGGATCGAAAATTACGACGTCGGCCCACATCCCGGCTTTCAGCACCCCGCGATCGGTGAGCCGCATGCGCTGCGCCGGCAACGCGGAGAATTTGCGAATGGCTTCTTCAAGAGAAAGTTTCTTCTCCTCGCGAACATATCTGCGGAGAATGCGCGGAAACGTGCCATAGGCTCGCGGGTGTGGATGCTCCTGCCCCAGAATTCCCTCCGGCGATGTGCCCGAAGAGTCGTTGTCTATGGAAACCCAGGGTTGCTTCAGCGCTAGCGCAACGTCAGGTTCCGACATGCCGAAGACAGCGACCTCAGTGAAAGCATTGTCCTCAATCAGCAGATCGAACAACGCATCCATAGGATCCTTGCCCCAGAGTTTCGCAATTTCGGAAAGCCGTTTGCCTTGCAACGGCAGCAGCTTCGGGTTCTGCACTACTCCGATCAAAACCGCCTCAGGACCTGGAATTTCCTGCCATTCGTTATCCCAGTCACTCGATGGCGTCAGCAGGTCTTTGCGGATACGCGCCCTAGTAATCGGATCTTTCAGCCGAGCGACCAACTTGTCATCGCCGCCGTCATGAGCCCAGGGCGGAATGAATGCCGACATACCGTTGAACCATGCGGGATAGGCATAAGTGTCGGCGGTGATATCCATACCGGCGGCGCGGGCGGCATTGATTTTCGCCACTACTTCGGGCATTCGTCCCCAGTTTTGCTTTCCCGCTACCTTGATGTGCCAGATTTCCACCGGAAGGTGGCCTTCACGTCCAATGCGCAGCGCTTCATCAATGGCCGGCAGCACGGCGTCGCTTTCATTGCGCATGTGAGTGGCGTAAATTCCGCCGAACTCTCCCGCTTCGCTTGCGAGTGCGATCAATTCTTCGGTCTTGGCATAAGGAGCCGGCGCATATTCCAGAGAAGTCGAAAGCCCGACCGCGCCTTCCTGCATGGCCTGGCGCACCAGTTCCTTCATTTGCTCAAGCTGTGCCGGGGTCGGTTGCTTATCGTCATCGCCGAGCACCATGCGACGTACCTGCGTAGCGCCCACATACGTTGCGAGATTAATCCCCATCCCCTGTTTTTCGAGCCGGGTGAAATACTGCCGAAACGTTCTCCAATCCGGAGTGATGTGGTAATGCGCATAGGCAGCGCCGTCTGCCTGAATGATGGCATCGTTCAACGGCGCCGCCGAGCTGCCCTCTCCTGTAATCTCCGTGGTGATGCCCTGATAAATTTTCGAAGGCA
The DNA here is from genome assembly GCA_035489695.1 of Terriglobales bacterium. GTDB lineage: Bacteria > Acidobacteriota > Terriglobia > Terriglobales > Acidobacteriaceae > 40CM-3-55-5. The sequence goes on along the minus strand of DATHJP010000253.1, from coordinate 12,567 downwards.
GGCGCGGATCGACCAGAATGGTCAATTCCGATTGCCCCAGCATGTCGATAAATCCCGGAGCAACTACCATGCCCCGTGCATCGATGGTTCGGGTTCGCGGCGCATCTTTCAGATTTCCGATCGCGACGATCCTCCCTTCACGAACTCCGACGTCGCCGGAATACCACGGAGACCCAGTTCCGTCGATGATGCGGCCATTGGCGATGACGAGATCAAATGGCGATGCTTGCGGCGTAGCCCAAACACAAATAGCAAGCGCCCACCCCAGGGACAGATAGCAAACCAACCGGCCACATGTTTTAATTTTCATGGATGAATAAACCAGTGACTAGTGGTTAGTGGCTAGTCTCAGCAGTTCGCTCTTACTAGCCACTAGTCACTAGCCACTGCCTTTCTCTCTTGCAGGATTCCCAACCCGAACCATGCGCTGCCGCCATGCCAGACCCAATCCGAGAGCGCTCCACGTTACCAGCGCCAGCCAATCGTATCCGCTGAAATGACCGGGAATACCCGGTACGATTTTCATCAAAATCATTAGCAGCCCAACCAACACTCCCACCGCAGCGACCATACGTTCACGCGGAGCCGGTCCCATTCGGAAATAAGCAGCACACGCCGCCAGCCAACCCGCCGCGGAAGCGATTGATCCGACTTCCGAAATCGGCACCAGGATGGCGTCTCCCAGGAACATGCACACGGCGGTAGCAAGCCCGATGCAGATCACAGCCACAGTTGGCGTCTGATTGCGTGGATGTATTTCCGCGACGCGGCTGTCCAGCAGCCCGCGCCGTCCCATGGCGAACAGTAAGCGACTGGAGGCGATGAAGTTTCCATTGAACACCTTGAGCAGCGAAAGCAGTGCCGCAGCCAAAATCACACTGACAATCCAGCGCGAACCCATTGCCCTCTCAAAGACCGCCGCAGTCATGAATTTCTCGTGGGTGAGTTCTCTCCACGGAGCAACGTAGCCGACTGCCGCAATCACGATGGTATAGAAAAGAATCCCCACAATAATCGCCATCCAGATTGCTTTGAAAAATCCACGACCGCGAAATTCCGGGCTGGCTTCTTCCGCTGCCTTGGCTACCGACTCGAAGCCCGTCATGTAATAGGGCACGATTTGTATTACCAGAAGAACGGAAACGAATGCTCCATGCGTAAATAGTGGTGGGAAGTTTCGTGGCGAACCTTTGGTCACACCACATGCAACAAATATGACGAACAACGCGAGCGTCCCAAAAGCCGTCCAGTTCTGAAACGTCGCACTTAAGCGAATGCCACGATAATTCAGCAGAGTCAGCAGGCCCGTCAATCCCAGACCGAGGACGACGTGTGGCAGATAGACCGGCTGGCCGCCAATTCGGTAAAGCTCCATGGAATCCAGCGCCGGAAAGATGTAGCCGGCAATCTTGCCTACGGCCACCGCTTCCCACGGACACACGATGAAATAAGCCAGAACCATCATCCAGCCGGTGGCAAAACTTACGGCAGGCGAAAAAACTTTTGCAGTGTAAGCAACTTCGCCGGCGGCGTCCGGCATAAGCATCACCAATTGCCCATACACGTAGCCGATGGGCAGCAGCAGCGCGCCGCCAATCGCAAATCCCAAAACGCCGCCCAGCACTCCCCCGCGCAGCAGCCAATCCCACATCACTACCAGCCAGCCGACACCGACCATGGTGCCCCAGCCCAGGGCGAAGTAATCGACTACGCGGAGTTTGCGCGCGAGAGTGATCAAGCGATTGAGGTCAATCTAGAACAAACAAAGCAGCTCATACAGCAAATTGGCCGCCAGCAACGAAGTGATCTCTCCGTTATCGTACGGCGGTGAAACTTCTACCAGGTCACACCCAACGAGTTTTAGGCCTTTGAGGCTTCTCACCAGTTCAAGAATCTGCGCGCTGGAGAGTCCGCCGACCTGCGGCGTGCCGGTGCCGGGAGCAAACGCAGGATCGACGACATCAATGTCCAACGTCACGTAAACCGGCCGAGCGCCAAATTTCTTGAGATGACGTTTCACCAGTTCGACTCCACCTCGATGAAACTCCTCGGAAGTCACAATCTGGATTCCATGCTTGTGCGCGAAATCGAAATCGCCATCCGAATACACCTGGCCTCGCAGCCCGACCTGCAATGCATGACCTTTATCAATTAATCCTTCTTCGATGGCGTACTTCACCGGCGTTCCATGGGAATGCGGACTCCCGAAGTAACCGCCCCAGGTATCTCCATGAGCATCGAGTTGAATAAAACCTACCGGGCCAAACTGTTTGTGAATGGCTCGCAGGATAGGCAACAGGATCGAATGATCTCCCCCTACACAGAGCGGCCTCGCACTGTTTCGGAGTACTTCTCCGAGTTGCTCAGCGATTCGCTGGTAAGTATCTTCAATCGACAATGGATTGATGGAGAGATCACCGAAATCGGCTATCCGCCATTTTTCAAATGGATTGACCTTCAGCACCGGATTCCATGGTCGGATCATGGCAGACTGAACCCTGATATTTCGCGGGCCAAAACGCGCGCCCGGACGATACGTTGTACCGCCATCAAAAGGTATCCCGATGAGCGCGACGTCCAATTCCTCCGCTCGCGGGATATGCGGCAGCCGCATGAATGTTGGAATACCGGAAAAGCGCGGGTACACCAGCGCGTCCACCGGCTGAGGATGCGGCTTTGCGCGTTTCTTCGGTTTCATAGGGTGGCGCGAATTATAAAGCATCCCACTCGAGCACACGGTCTTGGTCATTTGACAGCGCTTATTTCGATGACGTGCTATGTTTTAACTTTCTTCCAGAGATAAGCGAGGCCACTATGCCCCGATACGAATATCGCGCGATCGGCCCAACGCCGGCAGCAGAGAAGGCATTCCTAACGTGGATTGACCGCCTGGATCAGGAATTCATGAATCGCGATCCGGAGCACCGCAGCGTGGCGGTGCGGGATGCATTGCACCAGCTTTATCTGGGACGTCCTTATTCAGCTCCGGATGCCGCCGGCCCGTTGGCAGCGCAGGCCCTGGTTCACACTTTCGATCCCCGTAATGCAACCCTTGAGCCGGAATACTACGGCGATGTGGATGCTTCGAAGTATGCCGAGCGCAAGCCTCTTATCTGGCTCTGGATGATGTACGACCGCTCTCCAGTCGGTCTAAATCATTGGCTCGGATTCCGCATGCGCGCAATGCTCGCCCGCCACGTCTTCAAATTTTGCGGCAAAAACGTAAAGATCTTTCACGGCGTGGAATTTTCGTTTGGCTACAACTTGACTGTCGAAGACAATTGCACCATTCACAAATATGTGCTGCTCGACGATCGCGGCGAAATCGTCATCCATGAAGGCAGTTCCGTCTCCGATTACGCCAATGTGTATTCGCATGCCCACGATCTCAATGACGGCATGATCGTCAGCAATCACAAGACGGAGATTGGCCCCAAGGCACGAATTACCTATCACGCCACCGTTCTGAGCGGCGTAAAGGTTGGAGAACACGGCATGTTGGGCTCAATGGGCGTCGCATCCAAAAATATTGATCCGTTTACGGTGGCTGCTGGTATCCCCGCCAAACCAGTGAAGGTAAAAACCATCGCGCCTGAGGAATTGCGCAAGACCGTAGAAAAGCAACAGGCCTGAGTTGCTGCGCCTCCGCTGCCACCCCCGGCCTGCGCAGGATTTGCACTCTGCATGGTAGTATCGAAGCCAAACTGGCATGACCCTGCAACATGTAGACATTCTGTTCAAGTTGATCGTGTTTTTGTTTGCGATCAGCTTTCACGAGTCGGCGCATGCTTGGATGGCCAACCGTTGTGGCGATCCCACGGCGCGCATGCTGGGCCGCATTACTTTGAATCCGATCAAGCACATTGATCCTCTGGGAACGATTCTGTTGCCGCTGGTGGCGATGTTTACCCACATCCCGGTGTTGGGATGGGCTAAGCCGACTCCGGTTGATCCACGAAACTTCCACAGGCCGGTGCTGGATGACATCCTCACCTCCGTGGTCGGACCAATCAGCAACTTCATAGTAGCGAGCGGTGCGGTTCTGATTCTGGCTGCCATTTCATTCACCTCACAAATCGGACACGGCATCGTGCAAAACATGCCGGGGGCATATTGGACCAATAACCTGGATGCGTTGGCTACGCAAACCAACTCGTTGCTCATGCCGATCAGCCTGCTCGCGTATGAACTGCTTGTGATCAACGTGGTGTTGGGTGTCTTTAATCTCATTCCAGTTCCGCCCCTGGACGGCAGCCACGTGCTGCGTCATTTGCTGCCCGAGCCAGTTCGGCGTGTCTATGACACGATGGGATGGTTTGCATTACTTGCATTGGTTTACTTCGGGGGAAATTTCCTTGGCCAGCTAATCTTTCCTGTTCTAGGCGTATTCAATTCCCTGTTGATGAGAATGTGATGTCTACTCGTTCCAATCATCGCAAACGCGTGCTCAGCGGTATGCGCTCCACGGGCAAACTGCATCTGGGGAATTTTGTGGGCGCTCTGGACAACTGGGTACGCATGCAAGACGAGTATGAATGCTTCTTCTTTATCGCTGACTGGCACGCCCTCACCACGGACTACGCCGATACCTCGCGCATCAAACAAAATTCGGTGGAGGTTCTGCTCGACTGGCTGGCCGCCGGACTCGATCCCGACCGCTGCACCATGTTCATCCAGTCGCATGTGCCGCAACATGCCGAATTGCATCTCCTGCTTTCCATGATCACCCCTCTGGGCTGGCTGGAGCGCGTCCCTACTTATAAGGAACAGCGGGAAAACATCACTGAAAAAGATCTCGGCACATATGGTTTCCTCGGCTACCCCGTGCTGCAGGCTGCCGACATATTGATTTACAAGGGCGACTTCGTTCCCGTGGGTGAAGATCAAGTGCCGCACGTGGAATTGACTCGTGAAATCGCGCGCCGCTTCAACATGTTCTACAGCGGCAAGCGTTCCTACGTTTTCCCCGAACCGCAGCCGCTGCTGACTCCGGCGGCCAAGTTGCCCGGCACCGATGGACGCAAAATGTCGAAGTCCTACGGAAACACCATTCTGCTCACCGATCCAGAGCCGGTGGTGCGGCAGAAGTTGAAGACCATGGTCACCGATCCCGCCCGTGTGCGCAGGACCGATCCCGGCAATCCCGACGTCTGCCCCGTCGGCGATCTGCACAAGATTTTCAGCGACCGGGCTACCATCGCCAAAGTTGACATAGGCTGCCGTTCCGCGGGCATCGGCTGCATCGAATGCAAGAGCTGGGCCGCCAATGCACTAGTTAGCATTCTGAATCCCATGCAGGAGCGCCGGCGAAAATATGAGGAAAATCCACGCCTCGCCTGGGATATTCTGGAAGCGGGCACAGCGCGCGCACGTAAGGTCGCCACCGCGACCATGGATGAGGTACGGGACGCGATGAACATGTCTTTGGAATACGAAGCGCCAGCAAAGCTTGAGGCGATAGCCAATCGCAAGCAGTGAACATGGCTGAAAATCTGAAAATCGTATCGGACAACACGCCGGCGCTGACGTCTGTGCCGACCGTCGCGCCGCAATCGAATACGCGGGAAAGCGATTCCCCATTCGCGGTCACTGTCGGCGATGTTTACGAGGGCCCGCTGGATTTGCTGCTCGACTTGATCCGCAAGCAGGATATCGATATTTACGACATCCCGATCGCGAGAATCACCGCACAGTATCTAGCCTACGTCGAAAAATTGCGCGAGCTGGATGTGAACATTGCAGCAGATTTTATTTACATGACTGCCGTATTGATCCATATCAAGTCGAAGATGCTTTTGCCGCGAGATCCCGATGCCGCGTCCGAGGCCGAAGACGATCCCCGTGCCGAATTAGTCAACCGACTGCTCGAACACGAAAAGTTCAAATCCGCGGCGCAAATGCTGATGCAGAAACAGCAGATTGAAGATGCCGTATGGTCGAACCCCGCGCTCAAAGATTTCAAAGACGCCGAAGGTACAGATCCCGAAATCGCTGCCGACGTGATTGACCTGGTAAAAACCTTCCAGCAGATCATGGAGCGCGCCCGCTCTCGTCCCATGATTCAGGTTGATGAGGAAACCGTTAACGTGGGCCAGATGATCGAGTATCTGCAGCGGCGCTTGTCACTGGAAGACCGCCCAATTCGTCTGAAACAACTGTTGCGTAACGTCAATTCGCGGCAGGCGCTGGTTTGCATGTTTCTCGCGCTGCTGGAAATGGTGCGCCTGCAAGCCATCCAGTTGCGGCAAGACCGTCTCTTTGGCGAGATCCTGGTCCGCAAACACACCGGCTTCGAAGCCATTATGGCCGAGCAGGTTGCAGTTCGGGACGATTGGAGGTAGAAAACCCAGTTGCTAGCGGTCAGTGGCTAGTGGCTAGTTTTTCTGCAGATTGCAGATTGCGGTACCCGACGAGGCCGACAAGAGAGAGATGACGTCGGGAACCACCTAGAAGCAGCGCCGGAGGCGCGGAACAATTTAGCCCAGCGCTTCAGCGCTGGGAGGACATCGGGACACGCGGGACGGGTCACAATCAGCATGAGTCTAAAAGCCAAACTCGAAGCCATCATCTACGCGGCGGAAACGCCGATCACGCTGGACCATATCTTCCAACTGGTAAAAGAATCCGTCATCAGCGACGGCGCCCCCGACGAGGCCGAGGCCAAATCCGTTGTCCGAGCAACTCTCGAAGAGCTGGTTGCGGATTACAGCGCCGTCGACCACGGCGTCGAAATCCGCCAAGTCGCAGGCGGATATCGCATGTCCACCAAGCCCGAGCACCACGATGTGGTACGCATCTTCGCCAAGAGTCTGAAGCCCCCGATCCGCCTTTCCCTGCCCGCACTCGAAACCTTGGCCGTCATTGCCTACAAGCAGCCAGTCACGGTCCCTGAGATCAGCGAGATTCGTGGCGTGGATTCCAGCGGTGTCATCGGCACCCTGCTTGATCGCAAGCTAATCACAACTGCGGGCCGAAAGGCAGTCGTCGGACGTCCCATTCTTTACCGGAGTACAAAAGAATTCCTGCTGCGCTTCGGTCTCAAAGACGTCAGTGAACTGCCGAGCATGGAGGAATTTGAAAAGCTGGTCGCAGAATCTTTTCAGAGTGATCTGCTCCCTGTGGATGATCAAACCTCCGATTCCACACCGGCAGAGGACTCGGCGCCACCCGACTCTTCACTAAGCGAAGCCAGCGAGCAAGCAGATCTTCAGTCCGTGGAAGCTGCCGAAGATGAAGGAATGGCAACCACCGAACAGCGTGATCGCGGTGAAAATGATCCCGCTGCCTGAACCCCGCGCTGCAGACCTCTTCCGTCTGTCCAAAGGTTCATAATCTATGCCCGCCGAACGTTTACAGAAAATCATTGCCGCCGCTGGAATTGCTTCGCGCCGCAAGGCCGAGCAATTAATTACCGGCGGACTCGTCTCGGTAAACGGGAAAGTTGTCACCGAACTCGGCAGTAAGGCTGACGCCGAGATTGATCACATCCGAGTAAACGGCAAACTTCTGCATGGTGCCGAGCGGCATGTCTATCTCGTGATGAATAAACCGAAGGGGTACGTCACTACCCTCAGCGATCCCGAGCGCCGTCCGACAGTTATGGATCTTTTGCGAGGCGTGGGCGCCCGCGTCTATCCCGTCGGACGCCTCGATTACGCAAGTGAAGGCCTGCTCCTGCTCACCAATGACGGCGAATTCGCGAACCGCCTGATGAAAGCGGCATCGCATGTGCCGAAGACTTACATGGTGAAACTTGCCGGCACGCCATCCGTCGAGGGTCTCTCGCGATTGCGTTCCGGTCTTTTCATCGCCGTGCCAGGCGGTAGAAGAGTGAAGACCGCCCCAGCCAAAGTTCGACTGATTCGCGAAGCCAACAATCCCTGGTATGAAGTCACGCTGATTGAAGGACGGAATCGCCAAATCCGCAAAATGTTCGAAGAAATCGGACACCACGTGGAAAAAATCAAACGTGTCCGCTACGGACCGCTGGAGTTGGATGTCCACCCAGGAGAATTTCGCCGCCTGACACCGCAGGAAGTCACGCGCCTGAAGGCCGCCGCTAAATAATTTTTCTCATCTTCCCGCTGCCTGTATAAGTATCAGAGACCGTCTCGGCCGCAATCATCGGCAACCTCGCCGCGCCGTACAATCCCGCATCACTTCCCAGCAGCGCCCGAGTGACAATCGTCCGCGTCGGACCGCCCGGCTCCACTTGAGCTGACGCTCCTTGCTCCGCGCCAGCCACCGAGGGCGGCGCCGTTGCTGCGTACACCATCGACCGCTTCCGCAACTCGTCAAAAATCGCGGGTGAAAACGCTTCCCAAGCGCTCGAAACTCCGCCGCCGACGACATACATCGGAAGATTAAGAGCGTTCACCAGATCGGCAATAACAATCCCCAGCGCGCGACCCACACGGCGAAAGATTTTCTTCGCTTCCTCGTCTCCCTGGATAGCCAGGTTGTATACCGCCTTGGCGCTGAACTCCGGATTCGCATTGGCGGCATGCGAAAGTCCCGGCGCAATGTGCTGCTCAATCGCCTCGCGCGCCATGCGCACGACTGCTGTGGCAGAAGCATACTGCTCCAAACATCCCCGGTTTCCGCACTTGCACGGCACGCCTTCTGGCTCCACTGTGATGTGCCCGAACTCACCCGCCATACCCGTCATGCCGTGCCATATAGCGCGCCCCAAAACAATTCCTCCACCCACGCCGGTGCCAAGCGTCAACATGGCCATGTCGTCTACGTGACGGGCCGCCCCCAGCCAGTTCTCGCCGAACGCAGCCGCATTGGCATCGTTTTCCAGAATCACTCGGGTGCCCAACATTTGCTCAATTTGCGTTCGCACCGGCGATTCCGCCCAACCCGGCAAATTAGGCGACTCGCGCAACGTGCCCGTCTTCATGTCAATGATCCCAGGCACACCGATGCCGATACCTTGTAGCGGGCCTGAACCCTCATACTTGTGCGCCAGATGCCGGATGGCTTCGCACATGTCGTGGATCACACGATCCCGGCCCAAAGCCACCTGTGTGCCCAACGTGACCTTCTCCAGCAGGACTCCGTGTTCATCTACCGCGGCAATGCGAAGGTTCGTTCCGCCAAGATCAACGCCAATGGAGAAGTCAGCCATATCTCATTTCCGATTTTCAATTTCCAATTGCCGATTTGAAATCCAAAGCTGTATGAACGTCAAAGTAACGCCGGCGTCCGGCGGCTTTGTCGTCAAATCGGAAATTGGAAATCATTAATCGGAAATATCACTTCTGGCACTTCGGACAATAATGACTACTGCGGCCCGCGATGACCATACGCTTGATGCCTGTTTTGCACTTCAAACAGCGCTGCCCCTCCCGTCCGTAGACTCGATGCTGCAATTGAAACGACCCTTCCCGCCCATCAGAATCCACATAGTCCGACACTGACGATCCGCCCAGCGCAATGGCTTCCTTCAGCACTTCCTGCACCGACTTGTAGAGACGCCCAAGACTCTCCCTAGTGAGTGATGACGCGCGCCGCCGCGGACGAATACCCGCCCGGAACAGTGACTCATCCGCGTAGATATTACCCACCCCACGCAACAGCTTCTGGTTCAAAAGCGCGCTCTTAATGGGCGTCTTGCGTCCATGAAACAGCGCGATAAAGCGATCGAGTGTAACGTCCAGAGGTTCGCAGCCGCCGGCTTCAAACTCGCGCGCCACACTCAGTCGCCCAAAGCGCCGTGGGTCGACGAACCGCAATTCGCGTCCGGATGCCAGTTTCACCACCGCATGGGTATGTTTCGCGATTTCCGCATCGGGCTTGCAAACCAGCATGCTGCCGGTCATCCCCAGATGTACGATCCACTGAGCTTTGGCACTTGACGGTTGCCCCGATTGCCGCCCGCGAGCCCGCCGCCCTTCGCCCACCAACTCGAACACAATGTGCTTTCCCATGCGGTGCACATCGGCAATCCGCCTGGATTGAAGAGTAGCCGCAATCTCAGCCGCTGATGATTTCAATGGCTCAGGTTTCGATCCCAGCCAGACAGACTCGATAAAATCCCCGGTCACGTGATTCGCCAGACCGCGCGCGATCGTCTCGACCTCCGGTAGTTCAGGCATGAAAACAAGTGTACAAGCATCTGCCAACCGATTGTGGACTCTGAGAACCGAGAACTAAGACCTGAGAACTGAAACTCACAAACCGCATTGCCCTTTCACCATCCCGCAGGTTATCATTTCCAGTACACACCTGCTCCTACATCCCAGCCATTCAGCAACAGCGCAGTTTTATTGCGGGCAACCAGTGTGTGCGACACCAGGGAAATGCGGCTCGGCCTGTTTTAAAACGACGCCGAATCCGCGCCAGTCTGTAAACGGAGTGAACTTTTGAGCAAAGTGAGAACTGCGGTCATCGTCGGCGCGCAATGGGGCGACGAAGGCAAGGGCAAGATTGTCGACGTGCTCTCCGACAACTTTTCCATTGTGGCCCGTTATGCTGGAGGCCACAATGCCGGCCACACCGTCATCATCAAGGGCAAGAAATTCATCTTGCAGCTGGTTCCTTGCGGCGTGCTGCGCTCCGGCTGCCGCAGTGTGATCGGCAACGGCGTCGTGCTCGATCCCATGGCTTTTCTCAAGGAAGTTGCCGCGCTTCGCGAAAACGGAGTGAAGGTAGACGGCAATCTGTTCGTAAGTAACCGCGCTCAGGTAATCCTGCCCTATCACCGCATGATTGAGTTGGCCTCAGAGAACGCGCCCGGACGAGTGAAGATTGGCACCACTTCACGCGGCATTGGGCCTGCTTACGAAGACAAAATGGGACGGCGCGGCTTGCGCGTCGCTGATCTCCTTGACCTCGGACTATTGAAAACACATATCGAAAACGCTTGCCGCGAGAAAAACATGATCGCGCATGCGCTATTTAATTCCGAACCGCTGGATTCCGACAAGATGTACGACGAATACGCTAAGGCTTCGGCGCAGATTGCTCCCTTCGTGTGTGACACCGCTGCCCTGCTCAACGAGGCACTGGCCGAAGGTGAGTCCATCATGTTTGAAGGGGCACAGGGCACCATGCTCGACATCGACCACGGGACTTATCCCTTCGTCACTTCTTCCAGCGCTACTTCCGGCGGCGCCGCCATTGGCACCGGAGTTGCGCCGAACGCAATCGACAGCGTCATCGGCGTAACCAAGGCCTACTGCACTCGTGTAGGCGGCGGACCCTTCCCCACCGAAGCATTGGATGCCACGGGCGACTTACTGCGCGCGCGCGGCAATGAATATGGCGCGGTGACGGGACGTCCCCGCCGCTGTGGCTGGCTGGATTTGCCACTGTTGCGTTACGCTGGCATGATTAACGGGATCTCATGGCTGGTCGTGACCAAGCTCGACGTGCTCGACGAACTGGACCAGATTCCGGTGTGCATGGCCTACACCATCAATGGCCGTAGTACCACGGAAATTCCGGCCCAATCCAGTGTCTATGATCAGATCAAATGCATCTATGCGAAAATGCCTGGCTGGCGTACTCCCACTCAGGGGATCACGAAGTTTGAGAAGTTGCCCAAAGCAGCGCGCGAGTATCTGGCTTTCCTTGAGAAAGAAAGTGGAGCTCGCATCGGCATGATCTCTACCGGTCCGGGACGGGAGCAGACAATTTTCGTAGACGAGTTTGCCGAGGAGCTGAAGACCTTGGCCGAACGAAAAACCAAGGCAACCAAAAATTTAAAACGGAGTAGCAGGTGATGGTCGTTCTGGCGGTCACGTGGATTGCAAAGGCAGGTCAAGAAGCGGGAGTAACTAGCATCTTTTCCAAGTTGACCGAAGCATCGCGACAGGAACCGGGCTGTGTAACTTTCCAGGTACATCGTCACAAAACCGAGCCTCGCCGCTTTTTCATTTATGAGCAGTACAAGGACGATGCCGCCCTCGAAGCTCACCGCGCCACCCCTCACTTTCTCCAATACGCTCGCAAGGAATTGCCTCGCGTCGCTGACCGTGTCGAGGGCGTGGTTTATGAGCCGCTAGGCTAAACGGGCGACAATCTATTTCCCCTTGTCTGCCATCAACACTCCGCCAGAGGCGTAGCTTTCGCGTTCAACTTCGAGGAATGTAACTACAACCGCTTCACGCCTGGCCCCGGCTTCTTCGACCATCGCGTCCGTGATACGCGTTGCCAGTTTGCGTTTCTGATCGACCGTGCGGCCGGTCAACATTGTGATTTGAACCAATGGCATGGAAGCAGCTCCTGGTAAACCTGCCGTTTCTGAAACGACGTACTGTCAGCGAGTAGCTATTTCGCCAGCTCGAATCCGGCAAAGAAAAAGCTCAGCTCAAACCTCGCCGTATCCTCGGCATCTGATCCGTGGATGGCGTTAAACTCAATTGTCGACGCCCATTTCTTTCGGATCGTTCCCTCCTCCGCGTTAGCAGGATTGGTCGCGCCCATGAGCTTGCGCAGATCGGCGATGGCGTTCTCTTTCTCCAGCGCCAGCACCACGATCGGTCCGCTGGACATGAAATTGGTAAGCGAGTTGAAGAAGGATTTTCCGGCGTGAACGGCGTAGAACTGCTCTGCCTG
>DATHJP010000252.1:0-10601 GCA_035489695.1 Terriglobales bacterium | reverse complement strand
ACGTGTTCCCGCCCGCTATTTGAACCATCGCCGGCGGGCGTAAGTGCTCGCCGATTCCCCTTCGTGATTCTTTGTGCCCCGTATGGTGATCGCTGTTGATGTCGAAAGCTCTTCTCGCTCAAGCAGATTTTGATTTGGAATCAGCTCGCGCTGCAGCATGATACCCGACCGACAGGAGGGTTTATGGCGAAGCGCATTTTGCTGGCTGGCATACTCGGCGGCATCGCAATGTTTGTTTGGGCATCGCTGGCCCACATGGTGTTGCCACTGGGACAAACCGGAGTCAAAGAGATCCCGAACGAACCTTCGGTTCTGAGCGCGATGCGCTCCAGCCTGGGCGAGAAGTCGGGTTTCTACATGTTTCCTGGGATGGAGCTTGGTGCCAACGCCACCCGCGAGCAGCAACACGCCGCCATGGAGCACTACGGCGAGAAGCTGGCGGCCAATCCATCCGGGTTGTTGGTTTACCATCCTCCGGGCGCCAAGGCTCTAACGCCCGGGCAATTGGTCACTGAGTTTCTTACCGAAGTCGTCGAAGCCCTGATCGTGGTCTTTCTGCTGGCGCAAACGCGGCTGACGAGCTTCGGCTCTCGTGTGGGAGTATGCCGGCCAGCAAAATGCGCTTCGTCATAAGCCTCCTGTCGGTCGGGTATTATGCTGCAGGCCGAGCTGATTCCAAATCAAAATCTGCTTGCGCGAGAAGAGCTTTCGACACCAACAGCGATCACCAAACGGGGTACGAAGAATCACGAAGGGAAAATCGGCGAGCACTTACGCCCGCCGGCGATGGTTCAAATAGCGGGCGGGAACACGTTCGACTTTGGACGGCCGCACAGTGCGCACCAGGAGTTGAGTGTCATCGGAAATGATGCCATCGATTCCCCAACCGGCCAGCCGCACCATGGAACTCTTATCATTGACGGTCCAGGCAAAAATTCTCCTACCCGCGGCACGAATCTCCTGCACTAATTTCTCGTCAATCAGCGATTCGTGCGCCATCACATATTCGACGGGCAGCTTGTTCCAATTCGCGAGCTGACTACGCTTTTCGCAAATGATTCCCACCTGGACAACGGCGCTGCGGGCTTTCAGTTCCATGATCACGTCGGGAATAAACGAGGAAACTACGCACTCACGTTCCGGCTGGTGTTCGCGTAATGCAGCCAGCACTATAGTCTCCAGACCCTTTACTTTGAGTTCTATGTCTAGAAACGCGCGATGGGCGTAGCGGTGCAGCACATCGTCTAAAGACGGCAGATGGACCAGTTGGCGGCGGGTTGCGCGAGAAACTGTAATCCGGCCAATCTTGGGATCGTGAGTGACGACCGCGCGCTCGGTGCCCGTGAGGCGAACGTCGAATTCGAATCCATCGCACCCATGTCGGAGTGCGAGGTCGAAAGAGGCAAGAGTATTTTCGGGAACGGCTTGGGACGCACGTGCGCCACGATGGCCCAGTAGCAGGGGGAGGATGGGCATCGAGCGTGATTGTACGCGAGAAAATAAAAGCGGCTGTCTGTGAATATCGCGGAAATCTAGTCTAAATCGATGTCGCGGATGGGCTTGCCGGTGTCAGGAGATTCTTTCGCTTTTTTTACAGCTTCCTGAAATTTCTTTTCCAACAGATCACCGGCGTGCTTCTGATTCTCCACCGACTGCCGAAAAATCGAATCTCGGCGGATGTCTTGCTCTCGCATAGCGCGCGCCGCTTCTTCCATATCAGCGAAAGTCTTGGGTTTGACCGCGGCCGTATGCGCGATTACGGCCTTGTCGGCAGGGTCGACCTTCAGCACCGCGCTGCAGCAGGGACAAGTCACTTCGAACGCGGGAGCGTCCTTCGCCATGAAAGGAATGATACCGCAAACCGGATTTCAGCGGGGCTGCAGCTTGATTGGGAGGATTTTGAACAGAAAGAGCATCTCCCAGCCTAGAAGCAACACTGAAACTACCACGACCAGGATGGCAAGCAATTCCCCGAAGTTCAGGCGCGTGCGATCGGGATCAAATCGCCTCCCCACCAGGCTCAGGATATTGATGGTGGCAAAGCCGAAGACCAGCGCCCAGAGGATGTTGTATACGTCCCCTTTTTTGTTCTCGAATTGCCACAGCGCTAACAGCAGCCAGTGCGGATGGAAGGGGTGCCTCGCCCATGAGGCCAGCGAGGTGACACGGGTCGTTGGTACTGTTGAGGGAAAAACCATGGCTAAGGAACTTCGCCGTTTGAAACAATTGCCGGGTCAAAGAAAGAGAGATATTACGCTATTCACAGCGCGAAGTCAGCGAAAGCGGGACGGGGGGATCAGTTTGACAAAGAGTTTATTTCTTTTGCGGCAGCTCAAGAGCGGTGCGAATAGATGCCTCTACCCTGGCCAGTGATTCTTGCGTTAAGAATCCGAGGGATGGATGCAAAAGCCCCGATTTAGAATAATTGAATGCCCCATCCGGCCAAGGCAATCTTCTTCGACGTCGGCAACACCCTTCTTTTTCCCGATCACGAGCGGATCTTCGCGCCGCTCTACCAGCGCAGCATTGTGCTCAGTCAAGAACAATTGCTTGCCATCGAATGCCGGACAAAAAAAGAATTCGACGCGATCCTGCAGCAACGGCGGGCGGCGGACCATGGGTTCTGGTATCTCTTCTACTCACATCTGCTCGACGAACTTGGTTTGCAACCGGACGGACTCCGCGACATTCTGGTCGCATCCACGCGAGTTTCAGCCAACTGGGGAGCTATCCGTTCGGACACACGCGAGATTCTGCAGAGGATTGGAAAGCGATACCGTATCGGAGTGATCTCCAACTCTGACGGCAAGATTGCCGCCCTCCTGGAACGCAATCAGATTGCTGACTGTTTTCTGAGCATTACAGATTCGGGACTGGTAGGACACGAGAAACCGCATCCCGCCATCTTCCAGGCAGCCTTGCGCAGCATGAATGCTGCGCCGGAAGAGAGTTTGTATGTCGGCGATCTATATTCTGTCGACTATCTGGGGGCCACGAGCGTCGGCATGCAGGCCATGCTGTTTGATGTGTGCGGAGCCTATCGGGAGACGAATTTGCCGCGAGTGGAATCGCTCGCGCAGTTAGAGAAGAAGCTGAGTAGCTGAAAATCTTTGCGGCGTCCGATGTCAGACCTAGAGCGAAATCACCTGGTGGTCGAGACAATCAGGATGGATGGCATCGTAGAGATTTCGTAGAAGCTGACTACCGTGTCGCGCGCCGTAGTGAATGCCCGCGATTTCGCGCTCCTGAAGTGTCTTCCCCGGATAGAGAGCGTTGCTGAGTAGTTCGGCGTGCCGTCCTAAAACTTCACTCTGCCGCAATTCTGCCCGCGCCGCACGGGCCCTCAGTTGGTTGAGCTGGTGATGAATTTTCGAGCTGGCGTGAGTGGCGGAATCGACCAGAGTTTGGTCAAGACGAGCCAGCGAGTCGCGGATGGCGGTGAGGGACTTCTCCACTGCCACATCAGCATGGTTGAAGGCAGCCTGCACCTCCTGCGGCAAAGCGCGGCTAGCCAGCTTCTCGCGTAACGCTTCAGGCCCATTGAAAAGATCGCGAAACGCCAGCCCATAACGTTCGAGTAAAGCTTGAGGTTTTGTTTCCACGAGCGTGGCTGAGAAGCGAGGAACAATCGGGTACGTTCGCCCTAAAAGCGCCCGGTACACAACATCTGCTTGAGCGAAGTACGCGACCTCGGAAGCGCCGCCGGTGTAGGCGAGGGTTGGCAGGAGATGGTCCTGCACAACCGGCCGCAACAATACGTTTGGGCTGAACAAGTGCGGAGTGGCAGCGATGCGGCGCAGCAACTCGGGCTGCGAAATGTTTTCTGGTCCGATCACGAACTCCGCGTCTCCCGAATCTCGGTTAGCACGCCGATAGATCGGCACGCGCGCACCGTCGTGCAGCGTAAAGAGCAAAGTCGAAGACGGGGTGACTTTGACCTGTTGGTGATAGCCCGCAGCTTCCAGAGCCT
This sequence comes from Terriglobales bacterium, assembly GCA_035489695.1. Lineage (GTDB taxonomy): Bacteria > Acidobacteriota > Terriglobia > Terriglobales > Acidobacteriaceae > 40CM-3-55-5. The sequence goes on along the minus strand of DATHJP010000252.1, from coordinate 6,631 downwards.
GACCCCGAGCTAGTACGGCGTCATCGAGCTCGGCGGAACGTTCGATTGCGGCACGATAAATAGGCTCCGCGATAGCATGCAGCTCTGGGTCGGAACCATCGAGCAGGATCACGCCCCAATCTGCGAACATCCTGGCAAACAGCCGCGCGAAGGCGCTGCCGAATGTCTCCCCCGGCCGATAGGCCTCACGCAGCCAACCTGTAATTTCAGAGTCGCCCAATAACTCCGCGGCAGACTTGACCACCGCCTCGATTTCCTCCCCAAACGTTACCGTACCTACAGGAGCGTCAGGCACGCCGTGTGTTGCCGCCTCCAATTTTTGGAGAGACCCATCGGGCCCTGGAATGGAAACGTGATTAATCTCGGCCAGATCATGGTCGCTGGTCGCCAGCCAGAATACGGGGACAGAATCCACACCCGCACTGCTCGCTTCATCGGCCAACTTCACCGCGGTAAGCGCTTTGAAGATAGAGAAAACCGGCCCGCCAAACAGTCCTACCTGTTGCCCGGTGACCAGCGCTGAGGCGCCGGCACGCAGCCGAGCAATGTTTTCCCGCGTCTTCGAGGAAGCGTCCCAGGCTTTGTTCTGGCGTTCCAGGAGCGTCGCAACCTGTTCCCGGCGCTTGGAGTCATAGTTCAGCCCGCGTGATTCATCTTTCAGCCACTCCGCAAAATGCGGTGAACGCGGATAAAACGGTTGGACTTTAGGAGAGTATGCCAGGAAGTCGGCGAACAGCTTGGTGGTGTGCGGGATTTGGCTGAAGGGCAGACACTGCGACTTCACCGGCAGTTCTCCTGACATGGTTTCCGCTCTGGTTCCCGTTCCGGTTTCCATTCAAAGAGTTGGACGATAGAATTCATGCCCTGGTCAACGCCGCATTGGCGAAATCATATGTCAGATGCCAGGAGTGTCGCTAAGATGCAGTTTAACAGGAGCAGTCAGCGTTGAGCATTCAGCAGTCAGCACTCAGCATTCAGCCAGCCGCGGCAGCACTTGGCACTTAGCATTTAGCATTTGGCCATTCCGGGCCGCTGGTGGTTTTCCCGTCCAGGGTTTGATGCAACGCTCGTTCAGGGCTGAATGCTGAGTGCTGACTGCTGAATGCTCCTCTATGCACCTTTGGTGCTGCCGACCTCTTCCAAGCATCAAATACTCTAGTAAAATGAAAGTAGTTCTTTAAAGGCCATTCCCAAACTGGGGGCGTCACGGCTTCGACGGAGATGCTTGCGGCCAAGAGGCATGCCGGGGTGCACACACCCGTAATCGCGTGCAAAACAACAATTGCCAACCAAACACTGGCATACGCAGCTTAATTAATTAAGTTGCCGTTCTCCGCAGCTTCGCCCGTGGGCTGCGAGCGAACGTCGAACTGCGGGCTGGTCTTCCCGGCTACGTCTGGGCTGGGAGGATAAGACTTTCAGGCTAGCGATTTGCGTTTCTTGTCCGTTCTGAGCGCCGGTCGCGAACGTCCCAGGGTAATGCCTGGGGCATGAACTGGACTACGCATGTAGGCTCTTGACCAGTAACATTTTCGGACGCGGGTTCAACTCCCGCCGCCTCCACCAATTTTCTAGCCGAGAAGGCTAATTTCGACTGTTGCTTTCCCCTGTTTGCCTGACGCCAACCCGCTATCTTGGAGTACATTCGGTTGTCAGCTCATTCCCGATGTGCTCACCGCTACCTGAGTTGTCGGCGCGATAGCTCACGCTCAGAATCGCATCGTAGAGCAGTGCCGATTCGGCAAGATCAGCTGGAGTCCGTGCCACCAGGACCTCGAGCGAATCTCTTTTGTTGTTCTTAATCAATGTGCAATGACGAGAGATCGGGGCACTGACTTTGGCACTCCCCTGTGAGTCTGCCGTATCCGCGGTTGGCATTATGTGTTAGTGAAATGCAGTTGGTGGTATAACAATTGCGCTTTTGAACGGGGCGTGCAGGATGTTAATGATTCGCGGTCCTCTCAGATTGCTCATGCTGATCGGGCTTTTGTCCGGCAATTCGCTCGTTGGCCAAACGCCGCAGCCGCCGGTCGCGCCGGTGATTCCGCACCGTGAAATGCGGCACGGAACCGCGATGGTTGACAATTATTTCTGGCTTCGCGAGAAGTCGAATCCGGAAGTGATCCGCTACCTCGAGAAGGAGAACGCCTACACCGAGACAATGACCAACGGCCTACAACCGTTCGAGGAAAAGCTTTATAACGAGATGTTGTCGCACATCAAACAAACGGATTTGACCGTGCCCGTGCGACGTGGCGAATACTACTATTACTCGCGTACCGAGGAAGGCAAGCAATATCCGATCTATTGCCGCAAGAAAGGGAGCCTGCAGGGGAAGGAGGATGTGCTGCTCGATCTCAACGAAATGGGACAGGGGAAGAAGTTCGTAGGGCTCGGAGCATTCATTGTGAGCGACGATCAAAACCTTCTCGCCTACACCATAGACTACGTCGGTTACAGACAGTTTGGTCTGCACATTAAAGACCTGCGGACAGGAGCTACGCTTCCGGATACGATGGAGCGCGTCGACAGTTTTGCCTGGGCGGCCGACAATCAGACGCTGTTCTTAGGCAGCGAGGACGAGGTAACCAAACGCCCGAACCGCCTGTGGCGCCACCGGCTGGGCTCCAAGGAATTTGAACCGCTCTACGAAGAGAAGGATGACAACTTCCAGATTTCTGTGGACAAGACCCGGGACAAGAAGTACGTTTTGCTTTCTTCTGAAAGCACCGATACGACCGAGTGCCGCTATCTGAAAGCCGATCAGCCGAAGTCGGACTTCACGGTCTTCCTCCCGCGTGAAAAGCTTCACCGCTATTTCCTTGATCATCGCGAGAATCTTTTCTACATTCGCAGCAACAAGGACGCAAAGAACTATCAGGTATTCACAGCCCCCGAAGATGATCCCGGTCGCAAAAATTGGAAGATGTTTATCCCGCACGATAACAATGTTCTAATCGAGAACATTGATTTATTCCGCGATTTTGCGGTCTCCGTTGAAAAATCGCAAGCGCTCAACCGTATGCGAATCTTGGATTTCAAGTCCGGGACATGGCAGGCAATTTCATTTCCAGAATCAGTTTATTGGGCGGTTCCGGTTGACACACCAGAGTACGCGTCAACAACCTATCGTTACAGCTATGAAAGCCTGAGCACACCGCGGAGCGTCTTCGATTACGACACGCAGACCGGCAAATCGACACTTCTGAAGCGGCAAGAAGTTCCCGGAGGTTACGATCCCTCTCAGTACTTATCGGAACGACAATGGGTCACCGTGCGGGACGGCGCCAAAGTTCCTCTTTCGATCATTTATAAGAAAGGTTTCAAGCGTGATGGTACCCAGCCGCTCTTGCTCTACGCCTACGGCTCTTATGGATTCGGCATGCCTGCATATTTTTCGAGTTCGCGGTTGGTATTGCTGGACCGCGGCTTAGTTTTCGTGATCGCTCACATTCGCGGTGGCAACGACATGGGGGAGCAGTGGCACGACAACGGCAAACTCATGAACAAAAAGAACACGTTTAACGATTTTATCGACTGCGCTGAGTACCTCGTCCACGAGAAGTGGACCTCACGGGATCGTCTTCTGATCGAAGGGGGCAGCGCGGGAGGACTGCTGATGGGCGCAGTGGTAACTATGCGTCCGGAGTTGTTCCGGGCAGTCCACTTGGACGTGCCCTTTCTCGACGTGATGAATGACATGATGGACCCGTCCCTGCCGTTGACGACAACCGACTACCCGGAGTGGGGCAACCCGAATGATCAGGCCGCTTACGATTACATCCTCTCGTACAGTCCTTATGACAACCTGCACCCGGCGTCTTACCCTCCCATGCTGCTCACCGAAAGCCTGAATGATAGTCAGGTGGCGTACTGGGAAGCGGCCAAGTTTGTTGCGAAAGCGCGCACGCTAACGACAGGAAATAATCCGATCCTGCTTAAGATGAAGCTAGATCCAGCCGGCCACGGCGGCGCTTCGGGGCGTTACGACCAATTAAGAGATACTGCCTTTGAATACGCTTGGCTGCTTAGCCAGGTCGGAGTTACTAAATAGCTTTGCCGCAGGATCCCGGAATGTGGCAGGATCGTGGGCGCGTACTTGATACGTACGAAGAAAGCTCGCATTGTGCGGTTTCGTACCTACTCTCTGCGAGCATCTTGTCGCCGTTACTGCTGAAGAATTCGCATTCCGTATCCCAGTTCTGAGTGCAAACGCCTGTTTACGACCCACCAGCCCGTTATTCGGCAACAATCGCCAAGGTTTCGCGCCACCCTCTTGTTAGGATTGGCAGCAAGCAAGGTTGAAGGTGGTGCAAACCACTGAAGCAACCACATCAATTAGAGAGGATCGATCCAATGCGCGGCTTGTTGATGACGTTAACCATCTCAGTTCTTTTCTCCACATCGGCAAACGCGCAACAGCCACAGGCGCCGCCTGCCAGGCAGCAAATTGCGGCCGCTCTCTTGCCCTTGCCTGAGGTCATGCGGGCGCAAGCTACCGTACTTGGGTACGCTCCCGACCTCTCGCTAGTGACTCTTCGTCAAGGTTCGAACGGGATGGTGTGCACGGCATCCCGTCCAGGGAATGCTGAGTTCGATGTGCGTTGCTATCATGAGTCCTTCATGCCGGTGGTTCGCAGGTTGCGCGAACTGAATTCCGAAGGCGTAAAGGATGACGAAGTCTTCCGTATCATCGATGCGGAAGTGAAAGCAAAGAAGCTGCGGATTCCCGACCATCCCACCGCCGGATACCGCATGCTCGGTCCCATTTCAGCCTACCAGCTTGCGACCAACACGGTTGGCAAGGAGATCCGGTCATGGCAATCCGTTCACTTCCCCTATAAAACCGCTGCGGAAATCGGCTTGCCTGAGGAGGGACAGGTTCCCCGCACCATACCCTATGTCATGACTTCCGGCACATTCTGGTCCCACGTAATGATTGAACATGAGGATGAGCCAGGTCCGAAGTAGAGGCACGAGGTCTACACTAACGCCCGCGACAGTTATTTGCCAGTTCCAAGCCAGAGAATTGCGTCTTCGAACAGTTTATTCTGCTCGCTGCTGACGAAAATTTTGTCGCCATGGCCCATGTTCATGTAGATCATCCGGTAGCGCGTATTCGTCCAGACTACGGGAAGATCCCCACCGAGGATGGTGTCTTTGAGTCCAATCGGATAATTCTTTGGGTCGAGCCTGAGTAGTACTTTTACGTGCTTATTCAGGCGTGGGCTGGGCTTCCAGATGTACCACTCGTTTGCCGGCGAGGTAAATGTTTCGGGCAAGTGACGTGTAACTGGGTGGGAGCGGTCGTCTACGATGAGCTTCGCGGGAAGTGGAGGCCAATTGTTTCCGTAGAAGACGCCGCCACCAAGAAAATCAACGAACCAGGGCCAGCGCGTACTCTCGTCATTGTAAGCAGACACATGAAAGCCAAGCCAGGCGCCGCCGTGTTCCATGTAGTCCTCAAACGCCGAGCGCTGCTCAGCTTTTGTCGGAAAATCATTGATCCACAGGACCAACTGGAAGCCCTTTAATTTTTCGGCGTTCAAGTCTTCCCATCGGGTTGTCGATTCGAAATAAAAATTGTTTTTCTTGGCCAGTTCGGCAAAGAATGGCAAAGCTTGCTCCGCAAAGGCGATGTGGTCCGGTTCTCCCTTTGCGGTGTAGAACGCCAGCACGCGGAAGGAAGCCTGTTGTGCGAGAGTAACAGCAGGCGAGAAAAGGGCCGCTGCACTGAACACAAGAGTGAGAAGAAATCGAATTATTGATTGGCTGCTCAAAAATCAAATCGCGAAAGGGTATTGTAAAAACTGACTGTGAATGTAGCCGATCAAGAACCTGCTGGCAATGCCAGAGCTGCCGCGCTAACTCCCGAGGGTGCCCCGTCCAAGCTCTGCTTGGGCGGGTCTTTTTGTCGATGGCGCTCGCGATGTCTGAGACACGAACTTGCAGTATCCATGGCCGTGGCCCTGGGGCTTCTCGGTTGCGTCACGTTCACGATCCCGGCGTACGCGCAGACACAAGAACCCAAGACCGCGCTGATCAGCAGCAGAGCCGTTGCACTGAACCCGAAAACGGGAAAAGTCTATGCCGTCGACACCAGCCGAAGCATTGTGTCGGTCTTTGATCCACAAACAGAATCCATGTCGAGCGTACGCGTGGGCGCGGAGCCCGTCGCAATCGCCGTGAATGCGGCAACCAACAGAATTTATGTTGCCAATTCCAAAGGTGGCTCTGTAAGTGTGATCGACGGGAAAAACGATTCGGTGATTGCGACTCTCAGTGTAGGAGCTCTCCCTTATGTAGTAGCCGTCAATCCCGGCACAAACAGCATCTATGTATCGAATACCTTCAGCAACCTAATCACGGTGATTGACGGCGCGACGAATTCTACAACCACAGTGAAGGCCGGCTCCGCGGATGCAATCGCTGTGGATTCAAAGCTGGACAAGGTATACCTGCTGGGCTACGAGGACACGAATCTGATTGTGCTCAATAGCAAGCCTTCCGTCGTCGGCAAGATTCCTGTCGGCATACACGCGTGGGGCATAGCCTTGAATGAACCGGCTGGCACACTCTACGTGACTCGATCCGGAAGCTCGGAGCTGGTGATGGTGGATGAGGCTTCTGG
>DATHJP010000251.1:0-3652 GCA_035489695.1 Terriglobales bacterium | reverse complement strand
TCCAGCGGGAGACGCGGGAGCAGATCCAGCAAGCATGTCACCCGGGCTTGAAGTCGATTGCAGCCGAGCCTATGTGTTCAGGGCTTCAATGCGCAGGGTGACCAATTCCCAAGCGGGTACGTCCACCTGTGTACCGAGTCGTTCAAGCGGTTGTTCACGAAGGTTGCTACGCCAAATCTTGATAGGCGTGTCATTTGCCCACGTCAAACTGGTTTTACGGTTTTCTCCTGCGGCGCCGAAAAGCCGGACAATCCACGCGCTGCCGTCTGCACTTCGCTTGCATTCCTGCAGAAGCACATCTTCCTTATCTATCCGGAGTTTCAACGCCATTGGGGATCGCTGTCCCCGGGCCGAAGAAACAAGTGGCTGTGACATGCCCATCGCAAAACGGCTGCTAGCGGCAGGGTGGTAGCCGGCATGCGGACGAAGCGCATACCGAAACTCGATGAGTCCATCCTGATACGCGCGGTAATTCGTTCCCCAATGATTGTTGATCACCCAGGAATAAAACTTCTGTGTGGGCTCAATATGCTTACGCCAGATCTCAGGATGGGTTTGCGAGCCCAGCATGGTGGCCGAGAGAGAACCGATTTCAACCAGAGGCGCATCAAGTGTCGCACAGGTGACGCCGTACTCTGCATTGGCAACATCTATCCATCGGCCCACAGGCAACCAGTTCTTGCAGGATCCCGGCAGTTGATCAATTTCGGGGCGCATTACTGCAAGGGGAACATCGACGTGGATCTGACCGTTCTCAACGGCAAACGGAAAGCCAAATTGCACGCTTTCTTTGGACCCACGCTGAGCAAAATCTCCAGCAGGCCCATCTTTGCCTGGGTGCGGATTTAGGGGCGCACGTTTCTTATTTAGGGTGTTGGATAGTTCAATCCAATCCACATAAGCCTTCAATCGCACGCGACGAACAAGTTCCACACCCCCCGGTGCGGAAGACTCGATACGGATCGTGGCAACGAGGGGACCGGGTTCCTCGATTGCGATGCGCCCAGGCCCGCTCGTGCTCACCGTCGATGTGTCCTTGCCTTCAAGGAATAGGTACTTATTAACTGCCTCGTCTAAGCTGGTGTCCACAAGGTTGTGCGCAATCCTGTTGGACATTAGCTCGACGATGTTGCCGTTCTTGCTGTCGACTCTCGCGCGCACAACACCGTTATCCAAGACTCCGTCTAGCACCGTAACGCGTCTTGTCGGAATATGCGGTGCTTCCGCTGAAAGATGAAAACTCGCACTTCCCAGTGCAGGAACACTCTCTGCGAAAAAGGCCAATTCTCCTGTCGAAAGACGTTGCGATGGGACAGATGTGCCGTGTTCGTTCTTCACATGATCCTTGCCCAGAGACCTCTCCTTCGAGATCAGAACTACTTCTGTCCTCGGCCAAGAACAGGTGTTATGTACATCTACGTTTGAGCTATCGCTGTCGCTTGCGTATGCGTCGAGCACCTCGTTAAGGAGCCTCTTTGATTCATTCTCGGCGTCAACTGCGAATTGCCGTTTAACTTGCCATTGTTGTGTCACAAAGGGATTCTCCGAGTCCGAAACACTATTCCACGCTCCCCATGTATGTTCCGAATACAACAAGACATTTCTCCAGGCTGCGTCGAAATCGGCATTCTTGTATGACAGTGGCGCGAGGATCGCAGAGAGTGTTGCTGCCTGAGCCAAGCGCTCGGCTGCTCCCCGGTTCATTCGTGTCTCCAAGGCCGATGACCCTGCTCCGTCTTCCCAATAAGGAGTCAAGTCGCCCTTGAATTCCGGTAGTTGGCGGCCATACTGTTTCTCGAACGCCGCAAACGCATCGCTCGTTGTCGAAATGGAGAAGCGCGGCCATTCGTATTCTTCATTCCATTGCTTGACGAACTCGCAAATGTCCGGATCAGGGTTGGCATTGTCGCCGTGGCCCGACCACCGAATATAAGAGATTCGATAGGGGAAACTGATCTCATCGAGTCTTGCTTGATACTTGTTGACCCACGTTGGGTCTAGCTTCTTCATGATGTGCGACATCGCATAACCGGTCCACGGAACCCAGACAAGCACTCTTTCATTGCCTGAAGGAGAAACCCACCAGAATGGTTTATCCTGCCACTCGACCATGAAGCTCCCTATGCGGTCGAAGAAATTGGGAGCAGCCGAGAAGTAGCGGATGCCTGCTTGAGCCATCGCGGAGACCGTCCCCCAGGTATACCCAGGAACATCGCTAATCATGGCTGAGTCGACGTGGATCCCGCATTGATTGCCTAATTCGGTTGAGTAACGAAACAATTGGAGAAGTTCTTCAGGCCGACAAAGGCCGGTAAGCTCATTCGCATACATCCCGTTGAGCCCGATCCAACCCTTCTTCACAGCGCTGATCAGTTCTTCGCGCTCTGGCTCGGTCTTAGTTCTCATGAACAGATCTGCTCCCCAGAGAACCTCAAGGTTCCAAACGAATCGGGCTCCTGGTGGGTAGTTGGCCGTGTTTCGCGCTAGTTCGATGCCCTTGGAGATATTTGCCACTTGTTTTGCTTCAATATTGCTCTGGAGATCGGTATATCCAAGGTCATGGTGAGAATGAGGCAAGATGAAGATCTGGACCTTGCGTACCGGTTCTACGCGAACTTCGGCCGAATCCGACTTGCCGGCGATTTCATAGTCGATAAGCACTTGCCTGGCTGTTTCAACCGGATCGACATAGACGTTGAACGTATGTGTTCCTGAAGACAGAACGCGACGCTCGACTTCTTTGTGATCGGCGCGTACGACCAAAGTTGCTTCCGTTCCGACGTGTTCTATCGTCAGTTGGATCGGTTGGACAAGTCTCCCACCTTTATTCGCCATCCCACGAATTGCCAGGGCAAAGCTTGACTTCTCCATAGAGGCCTGATCTTGGCCAAGAGCCAAGACCCGAGGTCGTGCACAAATGATCCCGGCTGCAGCCGCAATTCCTTTTATGAATTTACGTCTTTCCATACTCGGCAATAAATTCCCTTCTGGCCGGCACGAACGGACCCGAACGGGCGACACGCACGCCGGTGATACATCGTTCGAGATTCCTCAATAGATATAGTCTAATGGTTTTCAAGGACAAGCCGGGCGGAGGTATTGAGGAAATGTGCGACAAATATCGCCATTACACCAGTAACCGAGTTGTTGGTGTAAACGCCTGTTAACAGGAGTTTGCCAGTGGATCGACTGTTCTTCCGGTTAGGTTCTCGCGACCCCGACTCCTTCACTTGTGCGCGACAGCGGCTTTTCCGCCTACTGGTTTGGGATCGGCGAATTGCAACCAGAAACCCATCATTTCTTCGTCGCTGGGCTCACCCCAACGAATGGCCTTAGTAGGATCGGGATTCTGCGGATTATCGAGCGAATTGTCAAAGTAGGCCGTGGTCACCAGCTTTGTGCCTTTGGGCAGTAGGAATTGGTGTCTTAGGAAGTAGGTCTCCTGCCAGCGGAAGTCGTAATGCGGAACATTCAGTATCACCTCGTGACGTCCATCAGGATAGACGGCTTCGGTCGTCATGCTCTTTCCACGAAAATGCATGTGAGCAGTATAGGCAAGGGCGGTCACATCTTTCGGCAAGGTGTAACACGAGGTGACCCGGTGATTGTTATTATTTGGTGGAATCAGGAAAAGGTTGTTCCAGATCTCGTA
>DATHJP010000250.1:0-8217 GCA_035489695.1 Terriglobales bacterium | reverse complement strand
AGTGAGACGGCTCCGGGAAAGGCCCCACCCTTCGACTGGGATCAGGACAGGCTTTCTCGAAGAACGCGAGAAGCGGGCAGCCTTATTAGGACTTGCCCAAATTAGTTCTCCGTTCTTTGTTCTCGGTTCTCAGTTGCAGTTTCAGCCCCCAAACTAGCTCACTCCAAGCGGGCGAGTACTGTAGTCCGCCAAGCTGAGAGCTAGAAGAATCAGAAGCCAAAAAAGAGCCGAGATCACCACGACCGAGGTCATCTTCTCGCTGGTGTACTTCAAATGCATGAAGAACAGAACTACCAGTACAGCTTTCAGCGTGGCGATGGTCAGCGCCACAATCGTGTTGAACGGGCCTAAGTCAATGAAGGCGACACCGGCGGTGATTCCTGTCAGGACGAGCAGTGTGATCCATATTGCGTAGTAGAGTTTGGTAGAGACGCCGTGTTCAGACATAGGTCACTTTTTTCGATCAATTAAGTAGAGTAACGGGAAAAGGTAAATCCAGATAATGTCCACAAAGTGCCAATAGAGACCGGCGTTTTCAATGGGCGTGTAATAAGCAGAGTTGTAGCGGCCTTTCCAGGCATAAAACGTCAGGACGGCGAAAAGACCAACGCCGATGATCATGTGCAAGGCATGTATGCCGGTCATGGCGAAGTAGAGAGAGAAAAAAATCTGGATGCGCTGGGGATCGATCTTTGCATTTGAGTGGGATTGGGCTGACGGTTCGAAGTGGAAGGAATAGCCTGGAACGTGGTGCTCTTCAAATTTGCTGGCCCATTCGACCCCTTTGATTCCCAGGAACACCAGGCCGAGAAGGATAGTTGCCACAAGGAGCGTTACCAAGAGCTTGCGTTTGCCAAACTGGGCGGCGCGAACGGACAGCGCGACCGTCAAGCTGCTGCAGATCAATACTCCGGTATTAATTGCTCCCAGCCGAATGTCGAGAGTTTTGCTGCCCGCGGCAAACTCGGGGAAGTACCAGTAGCGGTAAATCAGGTAGGCGCAGAACATGCCGCCGAAAAACATTACTTCGGTGGCGAGGAATAGCCACATTCCAAGCGAGGCAGCCTGGTGTTGCTGCTCCATGTCAGCAAAGTGGTGCTGCTGAGCCGGGTTGTGTGATTCGACAGCGGCTGGGCTATCGCTCAACCGGGACCTCCTTGGGAAGATCGATACTGCCGTAGTCGTAGGCTTCCCAGGTAACCAGCGGTGTTTCCTCGAAATTAAAAGTTGGAGGCGGCGAAGGCGTCATCCATTCCAGACCGGCTGCGCCCCAGGGGTTCGGCTCGGCGAGTTTGCCGTAGCGCATCGACCACAAGAAATAGACCATCGGAAGAAGGTACCCGACCGCGAGAATGGTCGAACCGGCGGTGGAGAGCACATTCAAGACCTGGAATTCTGGAGGATATTGCCAGTAGCGGCGGGGCATCCCCAGGTATCCGAGAATGAACTGGGGAAAGAAGGTCAGGTTGAAACCGATAAAGACGATCATAGCGGCCAGCCTTCCCAAGCTTTCTGGATACATGCGGCCGGAAATCTTTGGCCACCAGAAATGCATGCCGCCGAGATATCCCATGACCGCGCCACCGACCATGATGTAGTGAAAGTGGGCGATGACGAAATAAGTGTCGGTGACATGAACATCAATACCAAGTGCAGCCAGGAACAAGCCGGTCAGGCCGCCCATGGTGAACAAGCCGATAAAACCGAATGCGTATAGCAGAGGCGTGGAGAACGTAATTGAACCTTTGTACAGCGTGGCGGTCCAGTTAAAGACTTTGATGGCGGAGGGAACCGCGACCAGATAACTGAGGAAAGAGAAAATCAGGGCGGCATAGATCGACATGCCGGCAACAAACATGTGGTGCGCCCACACCAGGAATCCAAGGACGGCAATCCCGATACTCGACATCGCCACAAAGCTGTAACCAAAAATTCTCTTGCGAGAGAAGCAAGGCACAATTTCGCTGACGATGCCCATCGAAGGCAAGATCATGATGTAAACCGCGGGATGGGAATAGAACCAGAACAGGTGCTGAAACAATAAGGGATCGCCCCCGCGGGTAGGATCGAAGATTCCGAGATGGAAGGCACGCTCGAAGATGACCAGAGTCAGGGTGATAGCCAGAACCGGAGTGCCCAACAGGAAGATGATGCTGGTGGCGTACATCGACCAGATGAATAGTGGCAAGCGCCACCAAGTCATGCCTGGGGCACGCATGCGGTGAATGGTCACGACGAAGTTCAGCCCGGTAAGAATGGAGGAGAATCCAACGACAAAGATGGCAAGTCCGGCCTCAATGACTTTTGTGTTGCTGAAAGCTGTGCTGAAAGGGGTGTAGAAAGTCCAGCCGGTGTCCACTCCGCCGGTCAATACGGCGTGCATCATGAGAATGCCACCGATGATGTAGAGGTACCAGCTCAGCAGATTGATTCGCGGGAAGGCCAGATCGCGGGCTCCAATCATCAGTGGAACAAGAAAGTTTCCCAGAACGGCGGGAATGGAAGGAACCAGAAAGAAGAACACCATGATCTGTCCATGCATGGTGAACAGCTTGTTGTAAGTGTCGGCTTGAACCAGATCGCCCGCGGGAGTGAGCAGCTCGAGACGAATGAGCAGGGCGAACAATCCGCCGACAAAGAAGAAAAACGTAATCGATGCCAGGTAGAGCAGCGCGATGCGCTTGTGGTCGGTGGTGAGCAACCACGACCGTACACCGTATTCCTGGTTCAAGTAATTCTCGCGTTCGGCGACGGGACTCATTGCGGTAGCCATTTCATTGCGCCTTTGGTGCTTGAGGTTGTGTGCCGGCCGGCAGCATGGTGGGACTGCCTGCCGGTCCTGACGGATTCTCGCTCAAGGATTTGATGTAAGCCACGAGCGCATTCAGTTGTTCTTCGGTCACCATTCCCTGAAAGGGCGGCATGATCGGTTTGAAGCCAGCCACGATCTTTGCCGACGGATTCAGGATGGATTCGCGAATGTAGTTTTCATCTTCGATCACAGTTCGCCCGTCTTCCAGCAATACGGGCTTACCAAATCTTCCGGTCAAGTTGGGCCCACTCCCCTGGGCATCTAGCCTGTGACAAGTGCTGCAGGCGAATTGCTGGAAGAGACTCTGTCCTGTGGATGCAAGCGAGCCGGTGGCTCCTCCGCCGCTGAGCCAAGCTTCGTATTGCGAAGGTTCCATGACTACGACTTGTCCGATCATGCCGGAGTGTTGTGTGCCGCAATATTCAGCACAAAATAGATGGTAAGTCCCGGGCCGAGTGGGACGGAACCACGCGGTGGTGTAGCGACCGGGGACCACGTCCTGTTTGATACGGAAAGCGGGGACATAAAAGCTGTGAATGACGTCTTGGGAAGTCAGAATCATTTTGACGTCGCGTCCTACGGGCACGTGCAGCTCGTTGATTTCGCGATGACCTTCTTCGTGTTCAAGTTTCCACATCCATTGTTTAGCTACGACGTAAATTTCGGTGGCTCCGCGAGGAGGAGTGCGCTCCTGGAAAAAGATAACGGCGCCCCACACGAAGATGACCACGAAAACTCCGAATGGTATGACCGACCAGGTAATTTCTAGAATTGTCGAGCCTTCAATCTGCTCGGCAGCGTGGCCGGGACGTCGCCGATACCTGGCGGCAAACGCCAGGATCATCAGGAAGATGGCCACGCTCATAAAAGCTGACAGCACCACCAGAAAAATGTAGAGGGCGTCCACATTCCCCGCGGTTGTGGAGGCGCGTGCCGGCCAAAGTGGAAAATTATCAAACATAATTTACGTAGCCAGTTTCGTGGTCCGTGCTTCTCCTGAACGAGTGGGCGATGAACCTCTGCGAAACATCACGAGCATGAACAGGCCGAGCGTCAGAATGGTGGCTGCCCCCGCCAGCCGCAAAATTCGCATGACGACCGCGCCATATTTGCCGGTCGCGGGATCGTAGTGATAGCAGTAAAGCAAAACCTGATCGACGAGGTTGCCGATTTTGTTCTGTGAAGCCTGGACTAATCCCAAACGCAAGTCTTTGGGCGCGTACTCGACACCGTAGTAATACTGGGCGATGCGGCCTTCCGGCGTGAGTACCATGATCGCTGTGGTGTGCGCGAACTGGCCGGAAGTGGGATCGTACTCGTACTGAAAACCTGCGGCTTTGGTTAAAGCATCGATGGATCGCTGTGGTCCGGTCAGGAAATGCCAACCCTGGGTTGCACCGGGACGTCCGTATCGCTTCAAGAATTCCGCCTTCTTGGCGGTTGCCATCGCCGGAGTTTCGCGCGGATCGAAGCTGACGGTAAGGACGTCGAACTGGTTGCCGACATCGAACTTGAGGACCCGCAGCGCGCTCTCCAGCCCGCTTAGGACTTCTCCACAAAGCATGGGGCACTGGTAGTAGACGAGATTGAGGATCATCGGTTTTCTGCCGAAGTAATCGGCTAAACGAACTTGATGTCCGTCTTCATCTCGAAAGGTAAGTTCGGGCGGAATCTGTTCGTTCAGGTGTTGCTCGATGCCAACATTTTTCAATCCTGGCGGACGTACGTTGGCGGGCGGCGACATGATGCCTGTGGTCATGCCTTGGCCCACTGCTGGGGAGCACAAAGTCAATGTCGCCAGCAGGACTGCGGCGATCATCATTCGTTGCGAGTTGGGTTTACTGCTCACTGCTTTACTTCCTTTCCTTTTTTACTCGGCTCGGGCTGGCTAATGTTCGAACGAGTGGCTTGTCTCGCCGTATTCACGGGAGAGGGTGGAACCGTTCCCGCTTGAGATCGGGTTGGCAATCCGCGTTGCGCTAGCAACTGCATGGCGCGGTCGATCGGAATGCGCGCGATTCCCGCCTTTTGATCTATCCAGTCATAGCTGTTCAACTTTTTCTCTTCTTGGAGGCGGAAGTCATTGATCTCCAGGCGTTCGTTGGTTTCCAAACGAGGCTGGGGAAATCTTGCAATATCTGCGTTGGAAACTTTGCGGGAGTCAGTTTCGGTTTGACTTGCCAGGGGATTCAACGGTGGCTGATGCTGTTTCTGATAGGCGTCGAGATAGCCATACATGCCCTTCACAGCGAAATGGATGAGCACGCCAACCAGCGCCAGGCCGATCAGAAAAGCAAAAATCCCACGCGGACTCAAGTCTTCGCGTTCGTAAGCTACTTCTTCGTGTTCTGGGTGCAGGTTCGATTCGTCACTCATGTGCCGGTTCCAATACTTCGGACGCAGAAACGTCATAGGCTGGCACCAGCGGCATCGCGCTCAGGTTGCGGAAGAAATAGGCCAGCCATAATCCGCCTATCGCGATGGGAACTATCACGTCCGCCCACGTCAGGTGAAATGTTTTCGAAAAGTTCGGTTCAATGATCCAGAGCAGGTCGAGATAGCGCATGATAAGCAGCCAGGTTGCCAGCAAGGCGAGCCGGCGCACGTCACGCTTGAAGGGACGTGAAAGCAACAATACGAACGGCACTACGAAGTGAAACATCGCGAGGGTGAGCCCAATGGATCCCCATCCGCCGTTTAGACGGCGCACGTACCAGGTGATCTCTTCGGGCAGGTTTCCGGCCCATATGATGAGCCACTGCGAGAACTCGAAGTAGGCCCACATCATTATTAAGGTCAGCATCAGCTTGCCGTGATCGTGTACGTAGTCGGGCTTCAACAGTTGGGACATGGGCTTGTAATCGAAAAGAATTCTTTCGACAACGACGGCGAAGCAGAGCGCCGACAAAACTTGTCCGATCAAAAACAAAAGACCGTAGATGGTGGAAATCCAGCCGGGGTCGAGGGACATTACCCAGTCGATGGCGGCGAAGGAGATGGTGAAGGCGTAGAGAATCAATCCCGCGGCGCTGACCGCCTTGAAGCGCCGGGTATTGTCACGCACGGTGGGACGGTCCTGCTCGGCGGACCATTTCGTGAGTAAAAACGCCAGGACGCCCCAGATAACGAAATAGAAGATGGCGCGAATCACGAATCCGTGAACCGAGAGATAGCTCTTGGTAAGTTCGCGTAGATGCTCTTGAAGATGTGGATCCGCGATCGAGTTCAGAGGACGCGCCCAGATATACAGTTTCGGCAAACCGAACAAGATGGGGAGAAACAGCAACGTCATCAAGGGGACTGTCCGCATGGCGGCGCCAAGGATGCGGCGGATTACCATGCCCCATCCGCCCTTGGTTAGATGCCGGAGCATGAGAATTGCCATCGATCCCAGAGTGACTCCCAGCCACGCCATGTAACCGAGCAAGTAGCCGCGAAAAAATTCCTCGGGGCGGAGGAACGCACCAATCACCGAGATGACAGCGAAGATCACGCCGATAATCAGCGAGCGCTGCTGGATGGTATTCACTATCGGCGGAGCCATCAGATCGAGATTGTCCGGGCGCGCCGCCGTCATTTCGGTTCCTCGTTTTTATTCTGGGATCTCGGATCAATTTCCGGGAGAGTGGCGCCGGAGCCGGGATCTCCGCGGAACTCGGGCGGCACAGACGGGACTTGCTGTCCCGCGGGAAGATCTGAAGCAGTCGCTCCCTGGCTCAATTGCAAAGCGCGGATGTAGGCAACGATGCACCAGCGGTCGCGCGGCGAAATTTGGGAAGCATAATCAGGCATGGCGCCGAATCCGTTGGTCATGACGTCAAAGAAATATCCCAATGGAGCTTTGCGCAGGCGCTCGGTGTGAAAGGAAGGAGGAGGACGGAATCCGCGCTGGACAATCATGCCGTTGCCATCGCCAGTGCGCGAATGACAGGGGGTGCAATATATGTTGAAACGTTCGCGTCCGCGTGCGAGTGCGTCGACGTTGATCGGGAAGGGCATGAAGTCGCCGGGGTTCGCGCCGAGTTTTCCGGTGTAGAAATATGCGTCATCGCGCAATTGGCCGCGGGCTACTGTTCCATCTACCGGCATTCGTGCGGAGCGCAGGTCGGTGAAGAAATCGCTCTCGGCTAGAGGCTTGAAACGTGGCTGGTCGTGCATGTCCTGACGGCAAGCTGTCAGCAGGGTGATCGCCACGAGCAGCGGAAAAGAATTTCGGAGATGCGGCATGATGCTAACCGGGCACCTCCGAAATTGATCGTGGACCTAGAGCTTCCAGAAAGCGGCGGGTTTCAACCACGCTGAATTTGGGGTCAGTAGAAAAGACCATCAGGAAGAATCGGTCTTTGGTAGCGAAAGCGAAGCGCGGCACGTTGAATACAGGATGGTAGGGCATGGGGAGACCGTTGAGAGCCAGCATGCCTAGTACGGCGGCTACGCCCGCGAAAAGGATGGTCATTTCGAAAGTGACCACGATGAATGCGGGCCATGAGTGTAGAGGTCTGCCACCTACATTGATGGGGTAGGTGATGACGGAGACCCAATACTGGAGAGCATATCCGGACAAGCAGCCTACTAATCCACCGATGAGAACGACAAGCGGTACGGCGTTGTGGTGGAAGCCAATGGCCTCGGGCAACTCTTCGATGGGGAACGGGCTGTAGGCGTCTATTCTTTGATAGCCGGCTTCGTAGGTGCGTCGTGCCGCGGCTACCAGATCGCTGGGCGAATCGAATTCGGCCATGATGCCGTAAATCGGAGTGCGCTTCATTCCGGCTTCACCTCGGCTTGCGGCAGCAGAGTGCGCATCTCGAATATGGAAATCATGGGCAGGATGCGGACGAACAGGAACATTGCGGAGAGGAACAATCCGATTGTGCCGACGTAGGTCATCCAGTCCCAGCGCGTGGGGTAATACATTCCCCAGGACGATGTGAGGAAGTCGCGATGCAGGCTGACGACCACGATGATGAAACGCTCCAGCCACATTCCAACGAGGATCACGCCTGAAACCATGAATAGTCCTAGTGGGCTGGTGCGCAGCTTGCGAATCCAGAGGACTTGGGGAATTCCGATATTGCAAACGAGCAGGAGGTAGTAGAAAAACGAATAAGGGCCGTGCAGGCGATTCCACAGTAGAAAGGAGTCGTACCGATTGCCGCTGTACCAGCCCATGAAGGCTTCTATGCCGTAGCCGTAGGCGACGATCAGGCCGGTGGCGAGCATCACCATGGCGGAGTTGTTCAGATGGCGGTCGGTGATGAAATCTTCCAGGCCATAAATTTTGCGAATTGGGATGGCCAGCATCAAGACCATGGCGAAGCCGGAATAGATGGCGCCGGCGACGAAATACGGCGGAAAAATTGTGGTGTGCCAGCCGGGAATAATGCTGATGGCGAAATCGAAGC
>DATHJP010000249.1:0-2387 GCA_035489695.1 Terriglobales bacterium | reverse complement strand
TCCGGAAAAACTACTCTGGTCAGTCTGATTCCGCGGATCTACGACGCTTCGCCGGGGACGGTTCTGATCGACGGTAAACCGGTTCGCGAATATCCATTGGCCTCTCTGCGGCGCAACATCGGTTTCGTGC
This sequence comes from Terriglobales bacterium, assembly GCA_035489695.1. Lineage (GTDB taxonomy): Bacteria > Acidobacteriota > Terriglobia > Terriglobales > Acidobacteriaceae > 40CM-3-55-5. The sequence goes on along the minus strand of DATHJP010000249.1, from coordinate 2,257 downwards.
CGCAGGAGACTTTCCTGTTCAGCGAAACTGTCCGCGAAAATATCGCCTTCGGTAAAGAGGATGCCAGCGATCAGGACGTGCGCTCGGCAGCGGAGGCCGCCAGCATTGCCACCGAGATTGAGGATTTTCCCGAGCAGTTCAAGACCTTGGTGGGCGAGCGCGGTATCACGCTTTCCGGCGGCCAGAAGCAACGAACGGCGATTGCCCGGGCCATTATCCGCAATCCACGAATCCTGATTCTTGATGATGCGCTTTCCAGCGTGGATACCCACACCGAAGACAAAATCCTGAATCATCTGCGCGAAATCATGCAGGATCGCACTACGATTTTTATTTCGCATCGCGTCTCCACCGTCCGCAATGCCGACATGATCGCCGTGCTCCATGGCGGCCAGATCGTAGAACTCGGAACGCACGACCAACTTCTCAGCCGGAACGGCTACTACACCGATCTCTACAACAAACAATTGCTGGAAGAGGAATTGGCCGAAGTCTAGTAGCGCCGGCCTCCCCGCTGGCACTTGTACAGCTGCACCAATGCCGGCGAGGACGCCGGCGCTACGATGAAGCGAGTCGTCATCCCAGAATTGCTGGACACCGATTCCGGCTCGCCCGCCGAGATCGCTGCAGCGCTTTCTGATCTGAATCGAATTAACCGCTGGTTTGGCGGTATCTCCACCAGCATCTCGATGATCCGGCGGGTCACGCAGGAACTGGGCGTGTCTTCCCTATCTCTGCTAGACGTGGCCGCCGGCAGCGGGTACGTATCGGAGAAAGCTCGGCGGAAACTAGTGCGTGATGGAATCGAGCTTGAAGTTACATTACTGGATCGCGCTCCCTCTCATTTGGTCAACGGAAATCGTGCGGTGGCTGGTGACGTACTGGCGATTCCCTTCCGTGACGCCAGTTTTGATCTGGTCGGCTCTGTCATTTTTCTGCATCACCTGTCGCCTAACCAGGTGATACAGTCCGTCAACGAAGCTCTGCGCGTATGCCGCACGGCTGTGATCATCAACGACCTGGTGCGGCATCCAATACATCTGGCGCTGGTGTACGCTGGACTTCCGTTGTTTCGCAGCCGGCTGACCCATCATGATGCGCCGGCCTCGGTGCGCCAGGCATATACCGAAGCGGAGATGCGGGAGTTGTTGAAACATACCAGCGCAGCTCGCGTGGAAATCCATCGCCACTATTTGTTTCGCATGGGTGTGATTGTCTGGAAGTGAACAGCCTGATGTCATCTTCACTCCAATACGACCTGGTCGTCATCGGTGGCGGTCCGGCTGGTACCGCAGCGGCGATCATTGCAGGCCGCAACGGGCAGCGTGTCTTGCTGCTCGAACGCGGGAAGTTTCCGCGACACAAAGTTTGCGGTGAATTTGTTTCAGCAGAGTCGCTTGCCCTGCTTCGGAGCTTGCTTGATTCTCGACATTTGGGCCTACTGCGCGATGCGATACAGATTCCTGATGCTCGTCTTTTCCTCGACAGCCGCACGCTTTCTACTGCAGTAGATCCGCCCGCCGCCAGTATTGCCCGGCTAGATCTCGATCTGGCGCTATGGGAATCGGCGGTATGGGCGGGCGTGGATGCACGGCAACAAGTGACCGTGCAGAGTATCGTCGGCGACGGTCCCTTTCGCGTCGCGACCAGCGCCGGGGAGTTTGAGTCGCGTGCTGTCATTAACGCTTCCGGGCGCTGGTCAAACTTGAATGCGCCTAGTAAGGCAGAACAGCCCGAAAGATGGATTGGCCTCAAAGCGCATTTTGCGGAGCTATCCCCGAACCCTTCCGTGGATTTGTATTTCTTCGAAGGAGGCTACTGCGGCGTGCAGCCGGTGGAAGTCAACGAAGCACCCTCAGGAAATGGACGCGTGAATGCTTGTGCCATGGTGCGGTCTGATGTTGCGAGTACCTTGCCGGATGTCTTTGCGCGCCACGACAGCTTGCGGGAGCGCAGCCTGCGATGGCACCCGCTGAGCGATCCTGTAAGTACTTCACCACTCATCTTTCGCAAGCCGCAGCCTGAGCGCGACAGCATCCTGATGGTGGGAGATGCCGCCGGTTTTGTAGACCCATTTGTTGGAGACGGCATTTCACTGGCGGTTCGCAGCGGCTCGCTCGCCGCCGAGTGTCTGATTCCGGTTTTTACCGGGGAAGTTTCCCTGCAATACGCCGCGCAGCACTATTGCGAAACATACGAGCGGCGGCTTGCTCCAGTCTTTCGTGCTTCGTCCACTCTGCGGCGAATGTTAGTCCTG
>DATHJP010000248.1:0-2942 GCA_035489695.1 Terriglobales bacterium | reverse complement strand
CCAAGCATAACAAGTTGCACTTTCCGCTTCTGGCCGATTTCGAACCGAAAGGAGCGGTCGCGCGCGCTTACGGTGTTTACGACGAAAAAGATGGCACGTGCGAACGCGCTCTATTCGTCATCAATCCGGCTGGAACAATTCACTGGAGCTACGTTTCGCCGATCGGCGTCAATCCCGGAGCCAACGGAATCTTATCCGCGCTCGAAGATCTGAAGGCGAAAACCGAACCGACCGCCGCGGCAAAATGAGTGCGCGCGTCCCACTGACGCTGCCAGATCCCGAACGGGACCATATTTCTGGTTCGGCGGATGGATTAATTAGACTGTTGGAATACGGCGACTACGAGTGCCCGTTCTGCGGTGAGGTCCAGCCGATCGTCAAAGAAATCCAGCGACGATTGGGCGACGATTTACTTTTCGCCTTCCGCAATTTTCCACTGACCCAGATCCATCCGCACTCCGAGCACGCGGCCGAGGCAGCGGAAGCAGCCGGTGAACAGGGAAACTTCTGGGGCATGCACGATCTCCTGTTCGAAAATCAGGGCGCGCTGAAGGACGAGGATCTCGCGGAAAATGCGGCCGAACTCGGCCTCGACGAGACGCGATTAATTCGCGAAGTCACTTCGGGCGTTTATGCGCCGCGCATTCGCGAAGATTTCAAGAGTGGGGTGAGAGGCGGCGTGAACGGAACACCGACCCTCTTTATCAGCGGTGAGCGTTACGACGGAGCGCGGGATCTAAAACATCTACTCAACGCTCTAACTGCCAAATAGTGGAAGATCAAAAATTCTGACTCACAAAAACGAAAGGAAGTAATCAATATGGCAAGCACCAAGCGCCGAGCTCAGTCCCTCTGCATTGTATTTTTGCTGTCGACCTGCTGCGCGCTCTCAGCGCAGAACGAAGAGCATCGCGTTCGGAATATTGTTTTGGTTCACGGTGCCTGGGCAGATGGTTCCGGCTGGAAAGGCATTTACGACATTCTTGTCAAGGATGGCTACAACGTCAGCATCGTCCAGGAACCGGAGACATCCTTTAAAGAAGATGTGGCTGCCACGAAACGCGTCCTGGCTCAACAAGATGGACCGTGCATTCTTGTCGCTCACAGCTACGGGGGAGCGGTAATTACCGAAGCCGGGACGGATCCATCGGTTGCCGGATTGGTCTACGTCGCGGCCCACATGCCAGATGCTGGAGAAAATGAGGCTGACGACGGAAAGCGCTTTCCAAGTGATCTCAGCAAGTCTACTGCGATAAAGAAGACGGCAGACAGTTTCACTTACCTCGACCCCGCGCAGTTTCATGAGTACTTCGCAGCCGACCTGTCTGCTGAGCAGGCCGCTTTCATGGCGCGATCGCAGGTGCTCAACGCAGCGGACAATTTCAAAGCAGTCATCACCAGGCCTGCGTGGAGAAGCAAACCAAGCTGGATGTTGGTAGCGACAAAAGACAGAACGATCAATCCCGACCTCGAACGGTGGTATGCCGCACGAGCCAACAGCCACAAGGTTGAAGTCTCAGGCGCCAGTCACTCGGTCTACGTCTCCAGGCCGCAGGTGGTTGCAGCGGTAATCGAAGAAGCTGCGTCGCATGCTCGGTAGAAAACCTTGTAACGGCAGCAAAACAAGAAAGGGGAGTTGGGCGACGGAGTTAGTCTCCTAATTTCTAACCGCTGATGAGTTAACCAAATGAACCGCAGAACATTTATCACCACAAGTAGCGCGGCCGCTGTAGGCCTCGCAAGCAATCCAATTTTGACCGCTCGCGCCCAAGCAAAGGCACCGAGGCCGATACTGACTGAGGGTTTCTGGCCTAACAAAGCACGGCTCGTCATCTCCATCTCCATGCAATTTGAAACTGGCGCTCAACCGGAACGCGGAGCCAGCAGTCCCTTCCCGCCTCTTGATCCGAAGTACCCCGATTTACCCGTGCAGAAGTGGTACGAATATGGTTTTAAAGAAGGCATTCCGCGCATGCTCGATCTGTGGGATCGCGTAGGCATTAAGGTGACATCCCACATGGTCGGTCAAGCGGTCGAAAAACATCCTGAGCTGGCGAAAGAGATTGTCGACCGCGGGCATGAAGCGGCAGGGCATGGCCAGACCTGGGAGCCGCAATACTCCATGACTCCCGAGCAAGAACGCGCCGGTTATCAAACCAGCATCGATACCATTCAAAAGGCAACGGGCACCCGTCCGATCGGTTTCAATGCGTTCTGGCTGCGGGGCACACCGAATACCTTGGGTATTCTTCAGGACCTGGGTTTCATCTACCACATCGATGACATCAGCCGGGACGAACCCTTCACCGTCACGGTGAAAGGCAAACCGTTTGCCGTCGTACCTTATACGATTCGTAATAACGACATCGTCCGCTTTGATTCGCCCGCCACCACGAACGCCGCCTATCTCCAGGATTTGAAAGACGATTTCGACATTCTTTATGCGGAGGCGGGCTCGCGTCGGCGCATGATGTCGATCAGCACCCATGATCGCATTTCCGGAATCCCGGGACGCGTCAAACTGGTCGAGGAATTCATCCGCTACGCGCAAAACAAAAAAGACGTCCGGTTCATGCGGAAGGATGAAATCGCCCGCTTCACCCTCTCGGCGCCGAACGTGCCGCATGAGGCCTGAGATTATCTCCAGCGCTACTAACGCATTGAAAAATATACTCCTGAGACAATCATTGGTGCGCTCGCTGTCATTGCTCGCCGTATTTGCCGGGGCCGCCGTTGCCTCTGCCGAGGAGAACCTGCCAACGCCGCGGAGCATCATACTCACGGCCGGACAGGAACAGGCCGCGCAACAAGTGATCCTTGCCGCGCGGAAGTATGCGGCGTTCTGGAATACAGGCGAAGAACGCTACGCACAAGCGGCTCTTGCGCAGAATTTCGTCGACCGCACTCTCCCTTCGGGACGCCCGCTAGGTTTAAAGGGCGTG
>DATHJP010000247.1:0-4648 GCA_035489695.1 Terriglobales bacterium | reverse complement strand
TCTTCGACGAAAATCAACTGGGGAAAATGATCGGGCTGGCCCGTCAAGGCGTACAGTCGTTGATCGCCAAGCAACAGGCGATTTTGGGCATGCTGACACTGCGGCAGTGAACGATCGCGGCGTGCGAACGTTTTTGTTGATCCTCGGGCGTTCGTAAATCCACATGCAGGCATTTTGAGAGAAACCCAGTTCACAGTTCTGCGTTCCCGGTTCTCAGAGGCAAATCAAGATCAGTCTCCTGGTTTACAATTGATAGCTCTCATCTCGCATTCATCACGGAGGAATCCATGAAGCTTACTGCTGGAAAGTTAGCCGGTCTCAAGAAAGTTTCCAATCCGCGGGGCGTGATCGCGGCCGCCGCCATGGATCAACGCGGATCGCTGCAAAAGGCGCTGGCCAAAGAAAAAGGTGGCGAAGTCGGCGACGCCATGATGGAAGAATTCAAATCACTGGTCACAGAAGTTCTCACGCCGCACGCCAGTGCGATCCTGCTCGATCCTGAATGGGGATTGCCTGCCTCCAAACGGCGAGCAAAAAATGCGGGGCTCCTGCTGGCGTATGAGAAGACTGGATATGACAAGACCGGGCCGGGACGTCTGCCTGATTTGTTGGACAACTGGTCAGTCCGGCGATTGAAGGAAGCGGGGGCCGATTGCATCAAAATCCTGCTCTACTACACGCCCTCGGACAGTAAGGAAATTAATGACAAGAAGCATGCCTGGGTGGAGCGGCTTGGCGATGAGTGCCGCGCCAATGACATCCCCTTCTTTCTGGAATTCGTCGGATACGAAGAAGGCGCAGATGAGAAAGGCTTCGACTACGCCAAGAAGAAGCCCGAGATCGTCATTCAAAGCATGCGAGAGTTCAGCAAGGACCGCTATGGTGTAGACGTGCTGAAGGTCGAAGTGCCGGTGAACATGAAGTTCGTGGAGGGAGCCAAGGTCTACGCTGGACAAAAGGCTTACTCCAAGAAGGAAGCTATGGATTTGTTCCGCAAGGCGGCGAACGTGGCCAGCAAACCATTTATTTATCTGTCGGCCGGAGTCAGCAATGCGGAGTTTACGGAGGCACTCGAACTCGCCGGCGAGGCGGGAGTGAAGTTCAATGGAGTCCTCTGTGGGCGCGCTACCTGGAAAGAGGGAATCCCGGTTTACGCGAAACAAGGTCCCGAAGCTTTCCGGAAGTGGCTTCAGACCGAGGGTGTGAAGAACATTAATAATGTGAATGAGCGGTTGAAGGCTGCTACGCCCTGGTATCCGATCTACGAAGTGGAGCCGGCGCTGGTGGGTGCGTAGGCGGAAATATTACAAAGCTGGCATCCTGATACAGGAATGCCCCTCTGGAGTTACCGAAGAAGCCGGATTCTTTTGGAATGTCAAAAAGAGTATTTTTAATTTCAGAATCCTCCTTGTGATCCGAGGCGGGCGCCGAGAAATCCGAACCCTGGAAACTCCGGCGCCTGCCATTTTTTTTTCGACAGAAAAGAGCGAGCTGAGATTTGCTAAAACGGAATGGCAAGCGTCATGCCACTTTGCGAGATTTGTGAAGCAGGCGAGCGATTTTACGCAGATCCGCTACGAAGGCATCCATTTGCAGACGGCGGGATTCGTGATCGACGGCGCGCAGTATTGAAGAAGGATGCACCGTTGCCATCACGTACGGCGCCAGTTCCGACTCCACGAGTTCGCCTCGACGTCGGCTCACGCTGAAGTCTTTTCCGAGCAGCGCCTGGGCTGCGGTCGCGCCCAGACAAACTAGAATCTGGGGCTTCACTACTGCGAGTTCCGCGTCCAGCCAGGGACGGCAGGCATTGATTTCAGAGTAGCGAGGTTTTTTATGGATGCGGCGTTTACCCCGCTCATCGGGCACCCATTTGAAATGTTTGACCACGTTGGTCACATAGACGTTCCTTCGGTCGATCCCCACCTGGGCAAGAGCCTGGTCGAGCAGCTTTCCGGCGGGGCCAACGAAGGGGCGTCCGGCTAAATCCTCGCGATCGCCTGGCTGCTCTCCGACGAACATTACGCTAGCGCGTAGCGAACCTTCGCCGAAGACAGTTTGAGTGCCTGTCTTCCAAAGATCGCATGCCTTGCAGTTGGCCGCAGTTTCGCGAAGAGTTCGAAGCGTGGGGTGCGGAGGTATCAGGGGAGCAGCTGTCGAGGCGCCCTTGCTCACTTGCTTTTTCATAAGCAGTCAAAGGTTAAGATGAAGGCTCAGGCTCAGCTGTTTTCTTTTTACGCGAGCGTCAGGAGAGGCATCCAAGTCAGCGCAAGTTGCTAGAGAGCAGTGACTTGTAGGAGGCTAAGCTGACCGGACAGGCGGGATCCACCCTACGCGTATCTCCGTGGGGAAATACAGTAGTTACTGTATATGATTCCCAGGTTTTCGCTTATAACTTCGCGCGCATCGACTGATTGGAGTGTGACGGTTGCGAGGCGGGACAAATTCAGATCGACATCGAGGGACCATGCTCGCACATTGTGTAAATCCTAATTGCTATGCTCCATTGCATTCATATTCTGAAGGACGCCTCTTTCAATTCGAGGTGATATCCATCTCAATCGCCGCAAGTGACGATAGCCGCCAGCCCTTTGATGAAAAGCCGGCGCGGCAGACAACACATTTCTGGCTATGCGGCCGTTGCGCCGATACCATGACGCTGGCGCTCGAACCGTTGCGAGGATTGAAGGTTGTTCCTCTGGGTCCGGGTGGATCCGAGATCCCCGATCTGGCGGATTTGAAACTGCCAGACGAGGAGGCGCAGCAGCCCAACAACTGCTAGCTGTCGCCAAGTTGTTGCAGTGGAAAGACTTCTCCGGCTTCAGCTTTATGAGAGTGTCTGGTTCCGAACGGTTCGCGTGGCTCGTTGTTTTTCCTGTCCGAAGATTTTGCACATTCAAAGAAATGATATACGTGGAGGCAGACGACTGCATCGAAAGCAAAGTAGCTCTTCATGGTGGCATTTGCTGAGGGAAAGAGAATGCACTAAACTTGCAAGCAGACGATCTATGCAGGTGGCGGGTATTGCCTCTTCTTCCTCAGTGCGGTTTGCGTAGCAGGTTTTGAATGTGTCGGATTCGGCGACATGTTGGGTTTGGCTACTGTAGTGCTCTACTGGGTTAGATAATGCAAGGAGTTTGCAACACTCCGGCGCGCTGTGGGCAGAATCGGAAGGTTGCGGGCCGCATAAAACAATGTTTGGGGTGAGCGGATGCTCTTGGAGGTGAGTCTTGGCAACCTTTAGAATTTTCATAGCTGACGATCACGAAGTTGTCCGGAAGGGTTTGTGCGCGCTGTTGCAGGCGCAGCCCGATTGGGAAGTCTGCGGTGAAGCGGCGGATGGCCGCGAGGCCGTCGAAAAGGCCCAGCAGATGAAGCCGGACGTAGTAATCCTGGATATTGGCATGCCCAGCCTGAACGGGCTGGAAGCGACGCGCCAAATCCTGAAGACCAATCCCCATGCGAAGGTGCTTATTCTCACTTTGCATGATTCTGACCAAGTGGTGCGAGAGGTGCTGAACGCGGGCGCTCGCGGATTTCTTCTGAAATCCGATGCCGCGCGCGACCTGGTTGCCGCGGTCGAAGCCCTGCGCCGGGATAAGACTTACTTCACTTCCAAAGTCGCCGCCATGGTTCTCGAGGGCTACCTTAAGGGCGGCACGCCGTCCACCCCGGTCACGGTAGGACGCAACCGGCTGACGCCTCGCGAGCGTGAAATTGTGCAGCTACTGGCCGAAGGCAAGAGCACAAAAGAGGTAGCGGTGGCGCTTGGTCTAAGCGTGAAGACTGCGGAAACTCATCGCTCCAATATCATGCGCAAACTACAGCTGCACTCGGTGAGCGATCTGGTGCTATACGCGGTTCGGAACAACATCGTTCACGTGGTGCAGGCAGGGATCGAGTAGATCTCACCGGCCCTAGGCCGCGGAGTCATCCTCGGCGGGGTCGGGGATACTCGATGGTGGGTCGCTGGCGGGATAGGAATCCGCCAGAGTCTTGTCCATCATTTTCTCTCGCGTTTCCTGCTCACTTTCCTTGTTTACCGCACGATCCTCTGGATCTCTTCCCGTATTTCCATGCGCCGGATCTTTAGTAGCGCCCGAATCATCGCGTTCATGTTTCGCCATGCGGTACCTCCTTGTGTGACGACCTTACTCAGTCCGGCGACGGTCCTTCCGCCGCAACTAATTCCGGCTTTCGCACCGGGGGACGACTGATCTCCTGAACTGTGCTGGGGCGTTTTCGCGGCGGAGTGTTATCCAACGTTACCGGCCTGCCATCCTCTGCGGAGCGGTAGAGTGCGCGAATGATTCTCACGTCCTGTAATCCTTCCAATCCAGATGGCTCGGGCTCTTTGTCTTTGATGATGCAGTCTGAGAAGTAGATTAATTCTGGAGCAAACTGGTCACGTTTGGGAAAGCCGACGGTCTTCTTCTTGCCACCGATATCGAGATGATGCTGCAGGCCGATGGCCAGCTCATAGGCAGGATCGACACGTAACACACCCTTCGTGCCAACAACAGTGTAGGCGGAAACATCGGATGCGCCAAAGCTGCACACGAAAGTTGCGGCGAGGCCCTTGGAGAAACGAAGCGTAGCGAAAAAAGTTTCTTCGACTTCCCGGAATCGCGGATCGCCGCTATTCTCT
>DATHJP010000246.1:0-2574 GCA_035489695.1 Terriglobales bacterium | reverse complement strand
CTTGCGGTTGCGACCGCGTCAAACATCGGCAGTGTGGCTACGATCACCGGCAACCCGCAGAACATGCTCATTGGTTCCGTCTCACACATCTCATACCGGAACTTCCTTGTGCACCTTGGGCCCATTGCGCTGGCGGGATTGTTCATCGACTGGGCTCTGATGCATTCGCTATACCTCCGGCGGACGACTATCAGCACGGAACGCGAGGTCGCTGCCGCTCCCGGCTTCGAACGCCATCCCCCAAGGGTGAAACCGGTGATTGTTCTTGCCGTCGTCCTCGTCGGCTTCCTGGTGGGCGCGCCACCGGCGATGATGGCGGCGCTAGGTGCGGCGGTGCTGCTGATCACGCGCACCATGGAGCGGCGCCGCGTTTATGACGAAGTTGATTGGGGGCTGCTGGTATTTTTCATAGGGCTCTTCATCATTGTGGGGGGAGCGCAACGTGCTGGACTTACCGAAACTCTGTTGCGGCCGTTCAATGCCTGGAATCTGCATCGCATCTGGAGCTATTCCTTACTGACTGCCCTGCTATCGAACGTCGTGAGCAATGTGCCTGCGGTGATGCTGCTCAAATCGCTGGTTCCAGCCTTCGCTGATCCACACACTGGTTGGCTTGCACTCGCTATGTCGAGCACCCTGGGTGGAAACTTGACGATCACAGGGTCAGTGGCGAACATCATCGTAGTGGAACGCGCCCGCCCCGAGGTGCACATCGGCTTTCGAGAATATTTCCGGCTTGGACTGCCGCTGACAGCAATTACATTATTGTGGGGAATCGCGTGGCTAACTTGGATTCACTGAACCGGCTTGACGACCCCCGACTCGACGTCCCCTCAGCCCGCACGATAAGCTAGATAGTTTCCCAGCGGAGGTTGCATCGCATGCGTGAGGCGGTGGCACGGCTGTGGCCGGAGATGGAGTGGATCCAGAACACGAAGTTACGCTCGCAAGTTACCGAAACCTGGATCAAGGCTCTAGAGCGTAGCCCGCTGAAGCCGGACGATCTGAATCGCATTCCATTCACCTTGCTGGTGCCCAATTGTCCCATCACTTTCATGGAGCACAAGCGTTGCGTGGTGCATATTGCACGTCAGAGTGCGCAGGCCATGCAGGAATTCATGGGACGCGCTCTACCCATCGACTTGGACACGGTGATTGCCGGCGCGATTCTGGCCGACGTGGGCAAGTTGCTGGAGTACGAACTCGGTCCAGACGGGAAGAGCCGGCAGAGTGAGCGGGGAGAAGCGCTGCGCCATCCCTTCACCGGTGTCGCCCTGGCGCTGGAGTGTGGGGTGCCTGATGCCGTTTGCCACATCATCGCCGCGCACGCTGCTGAGGGTGATTTAGTTAAGCGCACTACCGAGGCTTACATCGTGCACCACGCCGACTTCATGGCGTTCTTGCCGTTCAAGAATCCGAAGAACATCACGGTGAAATAGGAGAAACTTTGTCCGCTGCGAAAGAGATGCCTGCTGCCAAAGAGACGGTCACCGCCAAGATGTCGCGCTGGGCCGCTGGCCTCGAGTACAAACATTTGTCGAACGATGCGGTGTATCAGGCGAAACGTTTTCTACTCGATTCCGTAGGCTGCGCCTTGGGCGGCTATCAGCAGCATGACGTGAAAATTGCGCTCGAAGTTCTGGATGAGGTTGCTGGCCGCGGACCGGCAACCGTTATAGGAACGGGAAATAAGATCGATGTGGTCTCAGCATCGCTGGCCAACGCGCTGATGATTCGCTGTATGGATTACAACGATATTTACTGGAAGCAGGATCCATCGCATCCTTCGGATATTTTCCCCGCGGCGCTGGCCTGCTGCGAACGCGCAAAAAGTGATGGCAAAGAATTACTGGTTGGCCTGGTCCTGGGACACGAATTCGAAATGCGTTTCTGCGAAGCCGCATTTCCCGGCATCCGGGAACGGGGCTGGCATCACGCCACGCTGACAGCATTTGTTTCCCCAATTGTTGCCGGACGCGCATTACACCTCGACTGGGAGCAGATTCAGCACGCCATCGGCATTTCTGCCAGTCGCCATGCCACGCTCGGCGCAGTCACTGCGGGCAAGCTGACCATGATGAAGAACACCGTCGATCCGATGGCTACTCAGAGCGGAGTTCTGGCGGCGCTGATGGCCGAGAAGGGTTACACCGGCCCGGAACATGTGGTCGATGGAAAAGAAGGTTTGACTCACTGTTTCGGCCCGGAATGGAAGTTGGAGCTGTTGACCGATGGGTTGGGAGAATCCTGGCGCATCACGCAGTGCGGAATGAAAGCTTTTCCCACGGAAGCTCTCACGCATACTCCGATCTCAGCTACGCTTGACCTGGTCAAGCAGAACGATCTCGAGTCCGACCAGGTGCAGAAAGTGCAGATCAGATCTCTGGCTCGCGCTGCCGATATTCTGTCTGACCCCAGCAAGTATGATCCGCGTTCCAAGGAGACGGCGGACCACTCGCTTCCCTACGTGATTGCAGCAGCACTGGTCGACCGGCAAGTTACTCCTGCGCAGTTCACCATGGAAAAGATTATGGATCCGGCAATTCGAGCGCAGTTGAAGAAGATAGAAGTGGT
>DATHJP010000245.1:0-3073 GCA_035489695.1 Terriglobales bacterium | reverse complement strand
GAACCCAAGCCGGAGTAGACAACGGTGGGTGCCAGCTTGCCGGACGACAGATCCGAGACCTCGACGAAACTTGTGGAATCGCCAAAGACTGCGAAGTGACCATCCGCGGTGATATCCACCGCAGAGGGGTTACGGCCGTTCTGAACATGACCGGTCGAATACTGCAGGTCGCCGTTGGATACAGCTGCGCCATTCGATATATCGAAAGACTGGATCGACCCGTCTCCAAAAGTAACTACCAGAATGTTATGGTGAGCCATCATGCCGACAATACTGCCCCCGCCCAGCCCAGTTGCTGCGGTATCCTGCACGAACTGAAGTTTGCAGCCCGCCATCTTCTTGAAGGTTCCAATGGTTTGTGAGGCGGTGAAATTGGCATATACATAGCCTGCGTTGTTGGCCAGACCCATGCCTAAGGTTTGGGCTTGATCGGACTGCGAACCCTGAAAATTGCCCGTAACCTTCAGAGTCGCAATCGAAATCGCTGCCACATCGGGATGTCCGACCCCATTCACCGAAACGAAATCGGAAAGATAGACGCAATCTCCCGCGGTGCGGTCGTGGGACACGTTGATCTTGTTTGTTACCACGTAGCCGAGCCCGTCCCAACCAAATCCCCCGGTAGGGACCACTGCAGCCTGTGTGAGTTGGCCGCCAGCGCCGATGGTATAGAACGTCGCGGAGTTTGCGGTGGACCGATCATTATTGGTGATCAGATAATGTGGTAAACCCGCCGCGAATACACTTAGGGAGAGAAACACAACTGCAGCGGCGATAGCTGGTACTCTCCACAAAGACTTTCGACCTGCCCTCATTTCAGTTCTCCTTGGTTGGCAATTTTGCTGTCTACTCCACTAGGGGGTGATTTCAAAAACTGTTCCGTAACCATAAAAGCCACCTTCGTCGGCGGTGCCGTAGAGATTCCCCGCACTGTCCAGAATAAGAGGCGCTATGACGGCGTTCCCGTCGATTGGCGAATCAAAGCTATGGAGCACGGTTTCTTTCCCCGTGGGATCAAGCTCGAACACTGTGCCATCACCATAGACTCCACCGAATGCCGTGGTCCCGAAGAGATTGCCGTTCTTGTCCATCACTACGTTTGCCCAGGGAGACTGTCCGTCGACTCCTCCGGTGAAGGCGTAGAGCACGGTCTCGTTGCCCGCTGGGTCCAGCTTGAACACCGTTCCGAACCTGTAACGGCCGCCCGCCATCGTTGTGCCATAAAAATTTCCTGCGGCATCACGGATCAGAGCCGCGTACGGAACGGCCCCATCTTGTCCGGTGCCGCCGAAGCTATGCAGCACGGTGAAATTGCCACCGGGGTCCAGCTTGAACGCAGTGCCGCTGTTGGTATTGCCGCCCCTCGAGGCTGTACCGTAGAGATTCCCCGCAGGATCCCGGATCAAAGCTGAATAAGGATTCGCTCCATCGGTTCCGCCGGTAAATATGTGGAGCACGGTCAGCTTCCCCGTAGCATCCAGTTTGAAGACAGTTCCACAACCTATGGTGAGTCCGCAGGGCTTCGAGGTGCCTCCGGCATAGGCAACGCTGTAGAAGTTGCCCGCCGGATCTCGGATCAAGCCGGCATAGGGGCCTTGGCCGTCGGTTCCTCCGGTGAAGACGTAGAGCAAAGTCAGGTTCCCAGTCCTATCCAGGCTGAAAATAGCGCCGCAGCCATTTCCCCCACACGCGGGGGAACCGCCGTAAGCCACTGTGCCGTAGAAGGTGCCTGACTTGTCTCGGATGAGGTTCGCGTTAGGAAGTGCTCCATCTGTTTGAATAAAGCGATGGAGCATGGTTTCGTTTCCGGTTGCACTCAACTTGAACACGCTTCCGCAGCCACCCCCCTGGCAATTGTGATTAGCTCCGGTATAGGTAGTACCGTAGAGGTTTCCGGCGGCGTCGCGGAGCAACGCTCCGTGGGGAAGAGTTCCGTCACGGTTGCCCTGAAACTGGTGCAGTAAGGTGAAGGTTTGGGCTTGCGCCCCGGCAAGCGTTAAGAAAATCATCGCCGCTAAGACAATTCCAATTTTTGCGATTCTCATCGATTATTTCCGCCTTCGCCTTAAAGTGCTCCGCTTAACACATTAGTTATTGCTCGTCGCCCCTGCCTGATCTGATTCTCAAAGTCGCCATGACAGAAATCACAAGAGCGACAATCACCAAAACGAGTGAACCCACTGCTCTTACGAAATCCATGGCGAAATCCCGGCGCTTGACTGAGATGATGCGTTCACGACAGACCCCTGGTAACCCTTGCGGGACAGGTGATTAGCACTGACGACTTTCGATTCCAAATATCTGCCGCATGTTGTTCTTTCAGTAGGTCCATGAGCAAAATCTTTTGGCACCAAACAGGCACCATCGCGTTATTTCGTATTCTGTTCACCGCTTCCGGGCCCAGACATGTTCGGCAACACGTTTTCCAGCAAGAGAAAACTTTGGATCCCCGCAGTTCGCAGGGCCTTCACGAGGCGGTGCATTGAGGCATTCTTTGTGTCCAGGTCTGTTGCTGCAACAGCGCTCAAATACTCGTAATCCTCCGCATAGAGCCACAGCACTGTTCGTCGTTTTCTTTTCGGAGTAGTCGCTGACATTTCTCTCCTGCAATAAGGCTTGGATCATCCGCCCTCGCGTGATCCGTTTAGCGCGGCGCAGTCGGCTAATGGCTCGCGCTGACGTGGAACGTGAATGAGCTGATTTCATTCCATGTTCCCTTTGAGTCCATCGCTCTCAAACTGAGGCTGTAATCTTTTGACCGATCATTTGAAGAAGCAAACTGGAAGGAAGAATTGGTTGTGCGGCAAGGATTGGCGAATCGAACGTAAGTCCTTGAAATTCTGGAGCCGACGAGCGGAGTTGAACCGCTGACCTGCCGATTACGAAAAGAAACTTCGGTCGGGGCATACACGCATATTCAATAAGATAGCGCGTGTTCAGCGATACTCAACGGTACCGCGTGACGGCATTCGGCAGGCAATCGGACAGAAAGCTGGACAGAACTTCCGCGCATTCTGTTCGGGTCGCCCCTGAAGTCATCTCCACATTCATAGGCGCTCCTGAGCTATCCTAG
>DATHJP010000244.1:0-2768 GCA_035489695.1 Terriglobales bacterium | reverse complement strand
ATGCTGGCTCTCATCCAGAAGGTGGACGTCAGCAAGACGGTCGAGCAGGAGAATGTTGGGATCCTGGAGGCCGCGTCGGCGGCGGTACCGCTTCATCCCATCATTAAAAACATGGCGATCGCTTTCGCTGGCTCTCTCTTCCTGGGGTTCGGATTGCTCTATTGCTTCGGGATATTTCATGATGATTTCTCCTCGCTGACGGAACTGCGCAATCATCTTTCCGAAGAAGTGCTGGGCCAAATCCCGGCAATCTCGATCAAGAAACCAAAAGGCCAGTTGGAGCTCAAATGGTTGGAAAAGCAGCGCTTCGAGTTTTTGGAATCCTTCCGCAACATCCGCTCCTCTCTCCTGTTCATGAGCAATGGCGGGACGAAGCCGAGGACGATTATCGTTGCCAGTTCAGTTCCTGAGGAGGGCAAATCAACAGTCGCTCTGTATCTGGCGGCCACGATGGCCATGGGCAACTCGCGGGTGCTTCTGGTTGATGCGGACATGCGACGGGGAACCCTCCACGAGTTTGTCGGCGCAGCCCGCGGTCCGGGCCTGGCAGAGGTTCTTAACCGGGAGATTCCAGTTGCGAGCGCCATTGTTACCACGGCGTTGGACAACCTTGCGTTCCTGCCTGCGGGCGAGGCGAGACGGAATCCCGGCGAACTGGTGTTGAGCGCCGAGTGGGGCAATTTCCTCACCGAAGCCAGGCAGCAATTTGATTACGTACTGGTGGACACACCTCCGGTATTGGCGGCGGATGATGCCGCCAGCCTGGCTCCAAAAGTGGATGGGGTTTTATTTGTAGTGCGCGGCTCCTTCACCTCGGCGCGAATGGCGCGCGGAGCCCTGGATTTATTGCGGCAGCGTCACGTCCGTGTCCTGGGCGCCATTTTCAATCGCTCCGTTGCTTCGCCCTACGAGCATGCTTATTATCAGCGTTATCGGCGCAGCTATCGTTGGGAACCAAAGAAGTCCAAAGACACGACCGCGCTGGCCGGCACCTCCTCTCCAAACACCGCCGGCAGTTAGCCCGATTATTTCTCAAACCTCGTAGCCGCCGACGTGAGGAGGCGGATTCCGCGACGGATTCCTCCGATCCGCCTCCTCACGTCGGCGGCTACAGGTCGTCTCCCTCCTAGGCAGCGTGTGAAATTTCCAGGCTGGGTGGGCATGCCACGGAATGAAAGTGAGCTTTGATGAGCGCTGACGCAGCCACGCTCCAGGCAATTGGCCCGATTCAATCCCGGCGGTTTGCGCTCAACCTGGTTGCCAATGTCGGAAACCTCGGCTTGAGCGTGGTTGTGGGGATTTTGTACGTGCCTTTCCTGGTCAGGCACCTGGGTCCAGCCGTATATGGGCTGATTCCGCTGATTTCGATGGTGACTTCTTATATGGCCCTCATCACGTACGGGCTTGATTCTGCAGTCGCCAGATTCCTCACGATCGCGTTGGAGCGGAAGGATCACGAAAACGCGAATTTGATCTTTAACGTCTCGCTCTGGGGCAATCTCGCGCTCGGTGCGCTGCTGGTGATCCCGGCGGCGTTTGCCATCGCGCACGTGGACCACATTCTAAGGATTCCACCGGGATATGAAGCTTCGACCCGATGGCTGTTTGGCGGCGCCGTTGCCGCGTTCTTGTTGAACCAGGTCAAGACACCGTTCGGGATTTCCTCTTTTTGCCGCAATCGGCTCGATCTGCAGAACCTTGTGGCAGCGTTCGAGACGCTCACACGCGTGGGCCTGGTGGTCTGCCTTTTCTGCCTCTTCACGCCGAGGATCGAATACATCGGCGGGGCCATACTGGCCGGGACGATTGTTTCAACCATAGGCATGGTCTGGCTGTGGAAAGTGCTCACGCCGAGTCTCAGGATCAGCCTGGGCAAGTTCGACTGGAGCATGTTCGGGAACCTGTGCGGGACCGGTGGCTGGGTCATTATCAGCCAGCTTGGGGTCATGTTGTATTTGAATATTGATCTGTTGTTGGCCAATCGCTTGTTTGGCCCCGAACAAGCGGGTCGTTACGCCGCGGTCCTGGCACTGCCGACCTTGCTTCGGTCACTCGCCATCGCAGTCGGGGGAATCTTCGCGCCGACCATGTATCACATCTATGCCCGCGGAGATATCGACGGCCTGGTGGTTTACTTGAACCGCGCAATTAAGTTCCTCGGGCTTGTGATGGCGCTTTCCATCGGGTTGATATGCGGGTTTTCGGAACCGCTGCTGAGACTATGGCTTGGCCCTGGTTTCAGCAATCTGGCTCCGTTGTTGTTTCTGATGGCGATACACCTTTGCATCAATCTTTCGATGTATCCGCTCTACGCGGTGCCCTTGGCTGCCAACCGGGTGAAAGTGCCGGGCCTGGTGACGCTCGCCATCGGCGTGGGAAATTTGCTGCTCGCCTTGCTTCTCGCCGGAGTATTTGGTTGGGGCTTGAATGGCCTGGCGGCGGCGGGAGCGATCATGCTGACAGTCCGGCATCTTCTGTTCACTCCACTTTACGGAGCGCGAGTTCTGAATCGGTCTTATGGAACATTCTTCCGGGGACTTTTCCCGATTGTCCTGGCGACGCTGGCGACCATCGGGCTGTGCAGGCTGATTCTATCGAGGTGGGCAATTTCCAGTTGGGTCGAGTTAGGGATGTCGGCGTTGGGAGTTTCATTGTTATTCGTGGCGATCGTTTGCCTGCTTCTTGCTCCTGCGGAACGGTTGGCTTTAAGGGATGCGGTCGTCGGGACTCACAAGAAAGCGTAACTCAAGCTGGCATCCGGTTGCCGC
>DATHJP010000243.1:0-16208 GCA_035489695.1 Terriglobales bacterium | reverse complement strand
CTATGACGTGATCGCTATGGTGGGCGATGTCGGCCAGGGAGATGACCTTGAAGCTGTCGTCGAAAAAGCATATGCCACTGGGGCCAGCAAAGTGGTTGTCGAGGATCTACGCGAGGAATTCCTGACGGAATACGTGTTTCGTGCGTTGCAAGCAGGCGCGGTGTACGAACACAAATATTTGTTGGGAACATCGCTGGCGCGTCCTGTAATTGCCAAACATCAGGTGGAAGTTGCGAACCGCGAAGGCGCAACCGCCGTTGCTCATGGATGCACCGGCAAAGGCAATGATCAAGTCAGATTTGAGCTGGCCTATCAATCGGTTGCACCAGAGCTCAAAGTTATTGCGCCATGGCGCGAGTGGACTCTGAAGTCGCGCGAACATTGCCTGGACTACGCAGAGCAACACGGCATTCCGGTCGCTGCCAGCCGGGAGAAAATTCACAGCCGCGACCGAAATCTGTGGCACATCAGCCACGAGGGCGGGGAATTGGAAGATGCGGGGAATCCGCCTCTACCCAGCACGTGGCAACTGACTCGTTCGCCGGAAGAAGCTCCTGACCGTGCGGAGCAGGTGTCGATTGGCTTTGAGAAGGGTATTCCAATCTCCGTCAATGGCATGAAGCTCGATCCGGTATCTCTCGTCGAGTTGTTGAACGAGATTGGCGCTCGCAATGCAATCGGACGCGTTGATCTGGTGGAAAATCGCTTCGTAGGAATCAAATCTCGCGGATGCTACGAGACTCCTGGAGGAACATTGCTGATCACGGCTCACCGCGAGCTCGAGGCCTTGTGCCTGGAGCGCGATGTCGCCCACTTCAAACAGCACGTTGGTTTGAAATATGCTGAACTGGTTTACTTCGGCCTGTGGTTTACGCCACTGCGAGAAGCCTTGGATGCATTTGTCGAGACCACGCAAAGAGACATTACTGGCTCGGTGAAACTTTCTCTGTATAAGGGAAACGTGGCAGTGGTGGGCCGCGAATCCGAGCACTCGTTGTACCGAACCGACTTGGCAGGATTCACCATGGGCGAGAATTACGACCAGAAGGATGCCGAAGGTTTCATTCGGATCCTCGGCCTGCCCGCTCGCTCGCGTGCCCGCGCGCGCATGGAGATCGCCAGATGAAGATGTGGTCCGGCCGCTTCCGCCAGCCGCTTGATCCTGACTTCGAACGCTGGCAGCGGTCATTTGATTTCGACCGGCGATTGTTAACTCACGAACTGGCTGCGAGCAGCGCCCATGCTCGCGCGCTGGCGAATACGGGCATCCTGTCTTCGAGTGAGCTCATTTCGATTCTGCAAGGATTGGAACGGATTGCCGAACAGGCTGCCGTCACTCCAGCGTTTCTTGAAGACTCTGAAGCTGAAGATGTTCATCACTTCGTAGAGAAAAACCTGGTCAAACTTATCGGGGATACAGGATACAAACTCCACAGCGGACGCAGCCGCAACGAGCAGATTGCGACTGACCTTCGGCTGTATGTCCGGGTCTGCATCGACCAGTTGCGGGTGGAGCTGGCGGAATGTCTCGATGTGCTGGTCGAACGTGCCGGGCGTGCCGGAAACGCAGCCATGCCTGCCTACACCCACCTGCAACGCGCTGAGCCGGTCTTAGTGTCGCATTGGTTGCTGGCTTATGTGGAGATGTTTCTCCGCGATGCCGACAGGCTTGCAGACTGCCGGAAGCGATTGAACTTTTGCCCGCTCGGTTCAGGCGCGGTTGCCGGGACCACGCTCCCACTGGATCGTCGCGCTATGGCGATTGATCTGGGTTTCGATGGTCCGACCTTCAACAGCATCGATGCAACCAGCGACCGTGATTTTGTTCTGGAATTCGTGAATACGCTTTCAATTATCGGACTACACCTAAGCCGCTGGGCCGAAGAGATGATTCTGTTTTCCACGCAGGAGTTTGACTTTGTGCGCTTGCCCGAAGCGTACTCCACTGGCAGCAGCGCCATGCCTCAGAAGAAAAATCCAGATCTGCTGGAACTTACGCGCGGTAAAGTTGCCCGCATTATCGGCGCCGCAACCACGCTAGCCGTTACCCTGAAGGGCCTGCCGCTGGCATATAACAAGGATCTGCAGGAGACTCAAGAACCGCTATTTGACGCCGCTGGAACTGTCCTCGGGCTAATTCCCTTGGTTACGAATTGGATGAAAGCAGTCGAATTCAATCTCGATCGCATGCAGGAAGACGCGCAGTCGGGCTTCATGAATGCCTGGGCTGCCGCCACGTACCTGGTGCAACGCGGCGTCCCTTTTCGCCTCGCCCACGAGCAGGTCGGAAAAGCTGTCCAGTTGTGCCTCGAAAAAGGTTGCGAGCTTCAGGATTTATCACTGACGGAACTACGCCAGCTCAATCCCTTGTTCGATCAGGATTTCTATTCCTGCCTCGACCTTCCGTCCGTACTCGCGCTTCATGATGTTCCCGGCGGTACGGCTCCGGGACAAGTACAGCATGCGATCGCAGATGCAAAGCGTCGGATCGAGTTCATACGTGAGGAAGCGCATGCGCACGCGTGAAGCCATCCTGCCCGATGCGCAGCGAATCCATGATTTGATCGCAGCTTATTCCGGGGACGGCACATTGTTGCCGCGCAGCTTGGCAGAGATTTGCGAGAACGTCCGCGACTTTGTGGTGTTGGAAGAAGGCGATGAAATCATCGGCTGCGGCGCGCTTCATCTCTACGGAACGCATCTAGCCGAAATTCGTTCCATCACCGTCAGTCCTTTATATCAAGGTTGCGCCGGTGGTCGACGCCTGGTCAAAGCGCTGCTGGCCCAGGCGAAAAAACATGAAGTGAGCTGTATTTGTCTCTTCACGCGGATCCCGGAGTTTTTCTCAAGAATGGGATTTGCCATCGCCCAGCGTGAAGATCTGCCCGACAAAATCCACAAAGACTGCTTTAATTGCCCGCGCCTTCGTTGCTGCGACGAAGTGGCTATGGTTCGGGGCGAACTGCCCAAGTTTGCCATTCTGCCTGAGCCGCCAACAAGCTGGTTGGTGAAACTCCAGGCATGACATTGCCTCGCCGTTCCCCTGGCAAAATTCATTTGCCGCAAGGATTCAGTTTTTCTGCTGCGCGCGCGGGAATCAAGGCAAGCGGCCGGCTTGATCTGGGATTAGTCGAGGCCGCTCCCGAAACCACGGCTGCCGCTGTTTTTACACAGAACCGAGTAGTTGCCGCTCCAGTGGAAATCGGTCGTGCAGCTTTGTCCGCGAGCCATGGGCGGGTGCGCGCGGTAGTTGTCAACTCTGGAAATGCCAACTGCGCAACTGGAAATCACGCCCACGTGGCTTGTCAGCAAATTTGCCGCGCCGCCGGAGGATTGCTGCGCGTGCCATCCGACGAAGTATTTCCTTCATCGACAGGCATCATCGGAGTTCCTCTACCTACTGAAAAGATTCTCGCTACTCTCGCCACTCTGGTATCGGGAAGAGGCACGACCAAAAAGCATCTCGATCAATTTGCCCGCGCCATCATGACTACCGACACGCGACCGAAACTCGCTTCTGTTCGCTTTCGTTCGGGGAAGGGAACTATCACCTTGGCAGGTGTCGCGAAGGGCTCCGGCATGATTCATCCGCAGCTCGCGACTATGCTCGTGTATTTGTTCACCGATGCTGCATCTACTCCCGTAGAGTTGAAGCGGCTACTGCGACGGGCGTGCGGACTAACTTTCAATTGCATTTCGGTGGATGGCGATACTTCTACGAACGACACCGTACTGCTACTTGCTTCGGGCAGAAGCGGCGTTCGCCTAAACAACAAATCCACACGCAAGCAGTTCACGGACGCGCTTAGCGAAGTTTGCCAGTCTTTGGCAGAGCAGATTGTTTCGGATGGTGAAGGTGTCCAGCATGTGATCCGGCTTTCAATCGAGCAGGCCCGTAGTCAGAAGGAAGCGTTGCGAGTGGCCCGAGCCGTCGCTCACTCCTTATTAGTAAAGACAGCCTGGGCCGGAGCGGATCCCAACTGGGGACGCATCTTGGCTGCCGTGGGATCTTCCGGAGTGCCTATCAAGCAAGACAAAGTGAGTATTTTTATCGGTTCACAATTGGTATGTCACAACGGTACAAATTGCAGGTTCGATGAGAGGAGAGCACACTGGCACTTAGCCAAACCCGTCTGCGATGTTCGTATTACTCTTCAGCGCGGCGGTGCCAGAACGACGTTCCTCACCACTGATTTGACGGCCGATTACGTTCGAATCAACGCCGACTATTCTACGTGATGCCAAAAGGCGAACGGCCTCAGTTCCAGCAACTGCGGGAAGATGGCGTGGCCCGACCTGTCATCGTTCCGCTTCGGCCGTGCCCAAGACAGGGAAACGATAAAAACCTGTGCCGCCATCACCCCGGCATACTGACGATAAGTCAATTCTCCAGTGATTTCAATGGCCGCTACCTCAACTGGTAGAAGGCTCCGAGGATCGCCCCGTATGCGGCATGCGCAATAAATACTGAGACAGGGGTCCTGAATCCGTAATTCAGAGCCATAAAGCCGGGTGGTTCCAGCTGCCGGCTCGCGTTCGGTCCATGTTGTTCGCTCGCCATGCGCGGATGGAAGCTAGGCATGAGCGTCATTCCGACTGTGAGCACGAACAGCGCTTGCGCCAGGCCAATCAACATTCCGAACCACCAGGTTGCCAGACGCTGGGACTCAAAAATCCAAACGTACAGGATTGAGAACAACCAGCCATTCACGATGTGGATGACGAAGCCGTAAAGTTTTGCCCTCTGACGATCCGGCGTCACCATTGTGCCCAACAGATAGGGGATGTTCATACGGGTCAAGCCAATTCCCTGGCTGAGGCTCAATACCGTTGAAAGCGCCAGTGTGGCCAGGAGTCCCGAAAGCAACCAACTTTCCCAGTTCATGCCGGCGCCCCTTCCTGAGAACTTCGTTTCGTGGCTGTCTCTTCCCGATGCGCGAGCTGAGGTTCACCTTTTTCGCGCTCGGCAATGGAAAGTGCGGCGCCGATCAAGCCAACATGCGTGAACCCCTGGGGAAAGTTTCCCAGAGCCGCTCCCGTCCGGGGATCGATTTCTTCTCCGTATAAACCGAGCTCATTGCGATAGGTCAGAAGCCGACGAAATAATGTATGCGCCTGTGCCAGCGATCCACCGCCGAGTGCGAGGTACTCCGCTTCCCAGAAACTGCAGATGGCAAAAGCGCCCTCAGGAAGGTCTCTCCGATAGCGATACAACAATCCATCTGTTGCCAGGCTTTCCATAATCGCGCGATGCGTGGTCTGCATACGGGGCGACCCCGCCTTTTCAAAGCCATACCAGGAGAGCAATAGGAGACTGGCATCCAACTGGTCGCCATCGAGCACGCTCACGTAACTTTGCAGCTGCTGATTCCAGCCGCGTTGTTGGATCTCACGACGAATCAACTCACTATTTTGCTTGTAGACATCCAGTTGAGCCGTACCCAGCAAACTCAGCATTCCCTGTTGGTGTAGCGATATCAATCGGTCCAGCGCGGTCCAACATAATAATCGAGAGTGAGTGTGATGTTCGCGTCCGGTTCGCGGTTCCCATATCCCTTCGTCAGGCAACATCCAATGCTTGACGACGTAGTTGCCAAATCCGATCAGAATCTTTTGCATCACGCGGTCCAATTCGCGGCCATGGAATACGTATTGGGCAGCAGCGTCGATGACCTCTCCATATACGTCGAGCTGAAACTGATCCCGTGCGGCATTGCCAATGCGTACCGGACGAGATCCCTTGTAACCCGCAAGGTCGAGGACGCGTTCTCGAGGAGCCAATTCCCCATAGACGGTGTAAGCAACCCGCAGCTCAGGCTGGGTGACGCGAGTGGCATGCAGCATCCAATCCATGAAGTCGTCGGCCTCTTCCCAATACCCCAACCCCAACATAGCTCGGATGGTCAATGACGCATCTCGAAGCCAGCAGTAACGGTAATCCCAGTTAAGGTCACTACCGATGCGCTCGGGCAACGACGTAGTTGGAGCCGCAATAATCGCGCCCGACGGAGCGTAACTGAGCAGCTTAAGAGCGAGAGCGCTGCGCACTACTTCGTCGCGGTAGGGTCCGTCGTATTGCGCGCGCTTGGCCCATTGTTGCCACCATTCGACCGTAGCGCGAACCCGGGCCGCGATGATTGTCTTATCCAGCGGCGGCAAGACTGTAGGTGCCTCTTCGGCGTAGCTGAACGAAAAACGCAGACTGTCGCCATGCTTCATTGATATGCGCGCATATGCCGCATCGCCACGCAGCTGCAAAGGAACACTGCTGCGCAACCAGTAAACACCCCCGCCCACTTCCATGCGGAATCCCAACTTTCCCGCGTCGCGAATGTGGACGGAGTTCAATCCATATTCAGCGCGAGGGACAAAAGAAAAATCAATGACGATCTCCCCCGCCGTACACTCCACTTCCCGGATGATTTCGTGATCGGCAATCATGCTGAGTGGAGTTGATGATTCGTCTATGACCGGCATCAGGTCGGTGAGCGTCGCGGCGCTGCTACTGGTCGAAAACTTTGTTTGCAGCACATTCGATTCGGGCAGGTATTGTCTTTCGATTTGCTGCGCAGAGTCCGCAGAGATGCTCCAATATCCCCCGCGTTCCGGATCCAGAAGAGCCGCGAAAATGGAGGCTTTGTCGAACCGCGGCCAGCATAACCAGTCGATGGAACCGTGGCGTGAAACCAGCGCCGCGGCCCGGCAGTCGCCAATGATCCCGTAATCCTGGATTGCGGAAACGTCCGAAAGCGATGAGTTCTCTCCTACCAGATTGTTGGATCGGGGTTGATTCTCGAGTTGTCCGTAGTCCATCAGGCGGCTTCCTGTGCTCAAACTCAGATTCTCTATTTGATGGGGCCGGTGGTGAACTGATTCTAGAGGAGTTTACGACGCGGCGGGGTCCCCACTGCCAAGGCACTTTTCGCTGAAAAATACAGGATTTTCCTGATAGCACCGGAATCCGGCAAAGGCGTATGAATAACTTAACCCCAACGCGAAGGAGACGGACGGCGGGCACCGGTTTACCTCCCCTTTTCAAATCGGTGCCCGCCCCTCCCTAATCTTCTCCAACCTCCTTAAGACGTCAAGTACTGCTCGTATATGCTCGGCCTTAGGGTTCAGCGCTAAGCCAACAGTGCCGATCTGAAAGGTAGATACCTCAATTTGGGGGGAATGTGTACCCGTAGCGCCGGCGTCCCGCCGGCTTCCTCCAGAGGAGCAAAAACTTGGCGTAGGCCGGCGGGACGCCGGCGCTACGAAGCAAAACTGAACTGCTGGCGCGGGGTATAGCCGCTATTCCGCCGGAGCGTAATAGCCGGCTTTAGCGTATACGCGGAGGGCGGGAAACTTGATTTTCTTTGGCTGCTTTAACTTGATCTTGATTCTGTGCCATTTACCGTCTCGACTGACGCTGTCGGGGCGGTAACCAAGCAGGTATTGGTTACGTAGCATGGTGCCCACGCCCTTTGTAACCAGTGCCAAATCATTAGGATTATCGATCGTGAACGAGCAACCACCCGTTACTTCAGAAACCTTGCGCAACAATTCCGGTCCCATAAACTCTTCAGGGGTTGGAAATCGGCGGTCGTAGAGACCGATGCCGTAGATCATCACATCAGCTTCCTTTACCTGGGAGACAATCTCGGACTCGGTATAGCGGCTGTGGTTGTCGCCCCCATCCGAAATAATGAGCAGAGCTTTTCGTGAATACTTGGCCTGCCGCATTTTATTGATTCCAAGGTAGATGGCGTCTAACAGAGAAGTTTTACCCTTGGGCACCGCGTAGACGAGTTTGGCTTGGATATCTTCGACCTGGTCGGTGAAATCTGCGGCTTGTTCCGGCTTATCCGCGAAAGTGATCATGAAGAATTCATCTTGGGGATTGGCCGACTTCAGGAAGTCGACAACCGCTTCCCGCGCCCGGGAGATCTTATCCTGCATGCTGCCGCTAACGTCGAGGATGATGCCCACGGAAACCGGCGCGTCTTCACTGGAGAAGTAGCGAATATCCTGGGCATGCTTTCCTTCAAATACCTGGAAGTTATCCCGACCCAGACCTCGTACTAGCCGGTTCATTCCGTCCAGAATGGTGACCGGCACCAATACCAGATCGACCAGCACTTTCAACGGTTTACTTCCGCTGTCCAGCTTCGGCCCACCTACCAGCATCTGGGTGTCAATCGGGAGCTCGGCACGCGGTTGGATATGTACGTCGTCAATGGCACTTTGGGCTCGAGCGGAAGGAATGGTCCAAGAGAGGATGAACGCTCCCAACAAGATAGCGAGAATCGAGCTCGCCTTTATGCAGCGCCGCATCGCCTGCCGGACCTTACCAGACGGGCTGCCACAGCCTTTCATGATTTGCTTTTATGCCCTTAATCACATATCGGCAATCCATTGGAAACCCTAAATTGAAAGAAATGTCAGCTCATCTTCCCAGTTCAGAACCAGGAAACCACGTAACCGTACAGGTTTGGAGAGGGGACTCTGAAGGGATAGGCTTAGGCTGGCTGGTTTAACGCGGGCTACGCCTTCTCACTTAGTCTTGCCGGCGGATTCAGGAACGCTTTGGGCTACCGCGGTAGCGGGCATTTCACATGCTTCGCGACGCCGACTGTCTGCATTGGTAGAAATCCGCATTATCGATGCCGCCGCCATGTATTTCACTTCGTCCTTATTTTCGTCGAGTAAACTGTGCAAATCTTCTACCACTGACCGGCAAGGATGCCGGCCGAGAGCTTTGGCCGCCGCCGCCCGGACCGCCGGATTCTTGTCCCGCAAAGCATCCCGAAGTTCGCGTACGGAGGTGGGATCGCTATCCGATGCAAGCAGCGACGCTGATAACGCGCGCGCCGAAGCGGACTTATCCGCTGTAAGCTGTTCCGCCATCGTCACTCCATAGGAAAATGGACCGAGCAGACCCGAGGCCGCATTCAGTCCCGCGAATGCCAATTCTTTAGGACTGTGCAGCTTCTTGTTGGCGTCTTTGAGGTTGGTCTTGATTATTCCATCCGATGGAGAACTATCACCCTGGAGAACCTCGGTCAGGATCTCGCGGCCGCTATGGTCTCCAAGTTGCCAAAGCGATTTCGCCGCCGCGAACTTGACCACAGACGAACTATCGTCCAAAGCCTTTCGCAAAGCTGGGAGGGAGCGGCGCGAATTCATCTCGGCTAAAGCTGCCGCAGCGAGTGCTCTTACATCAGAATCTTTGTCGCGGAGTAAGGACTCGACCAGACTTACGCCTTTGGACCATGTCCCAATTGTGGACACCGCTACAATTGCACTCTGCCGCCGGGATACCTTGTTGTCCGCAACAGCCGCGGCAAGAATCTCCCAGGCTGTCTTTCGGACTCCGGGCGATACAAGCGGCTGAATATTCGAGGGCGCGTTCTCAACTGTTGCATTACGCGCCGGCATTTGGGCGCTCACGCAGACCGAAATTGTAAGGACGAAAACCAGGCACGTGGATATTGTCCAACCGCTCATCGCCGATCTGGCCTTCGGTGCCATTACACTGCTCGGGCGAAACTCGAGTGGAGGTGAAACTTCCGCCTTCAAGAGTTTATGAAGGGACACTCTGAAAAGAAATCGGGATTGCAATGTATTCCAGACACGTAAACTCCAGTACAAAATTCGCTCCCCACGGGCACTGCAAGCGTCCAGGCAGAGCTACAGAGAACCCATACCCGCCTTACCGTGAGTACCGGATGGCGCGAATGTTATCTATCCTTTACAGTTAAAGGTTTGTTGCTGGCCGGGACCATTCAACTGCCAAGGCTACCGTCGAGGCCAAGTTTTCCTGTGAGGTTTTCGAGTGTTGCACCAGACTAAGCCGATCGTCTGGCCGGGTAAACCCTACCCGCTAGGAGCTACTTGGGATGGCGAAGGAGTCAATTTCGCCCTCTTCTCTGAACACGCCGAGAAGGTCGAACTGTGCCTGTTCGACAGCAGCGGCCGCCGGGAACTCCATTCCATTACCCTGAAGGAACAAACCGACCAGGTTTGGCACTGCTATTTACCGGAAGCGCGCCCCGGATTGTTGTACGGCTACCGCGTCCACGGTCCTTACGATCCTCCGCACGGACACCGTTTTAATCACCACAAGCTGTTGCTCGATCCCTACGCCAAGCAAGTCAAGAATGATTTGAAGTGGAGCGATTCACACTTCGGCTACCGGATTGGCCACGCCAAAGAAGACTTGTCTTTCGATCGCCGGGATAGCGCTCCTGGCATGCTCAAAGGCATAGTGATTGATCCCGCCTTCAGTTGGGGAGCAGACCAGCCTCCTCGCATTCCCTGGCACCAAAGTATGATTTATGAGGTGCACGTCAAGGGTTTTACGAAGTTGCATCCCGAAGTCCCGCCCGCGCTTCGCGGAACTTATGCTGGATTGGCGACAGCCCCGGTCATCAACTATCTGAAGCGGCTGGGAATTACCGCCGTGGAGCTTATGCCGGTACATTGTTTCGTCGACGACCGCGTACTCATCGAAAAGGGTTTGCGTAACTACTGGGGCTATAACACCATTGGTTTTTTTGCCCCTGAGCCGCGCTATTCCTCCAGTGGAACGGTCAGCGAATTCAAGACGATGGTGAAGACGCTGCATTCCGCCGGCATCGAAGTCATCCTGGACGTGGTGTACAACCACACTGCGGAAGGCAACCACATGGGTCCTACATTGTCCTTTCGTGGAATCGACAATTCAGTTTACTACCGCCTGATGCCGGATAACGCGCGCTACTACCGCGACTACACCGGCACGGGAAATACGTTAAACATGCGGCATCCACGCGTGCTGCAGCTCATCATGGACAGTCTTCGCTATTGGGTTCTGGAAATGCACGTGGACGGCTTCCGTTTCGATCTGGCTGCGACTCTCGCTCGGGAGCTGCATGAAGTCGATCGCCTGGGCGCATTTCTCGACATCATTCATCAGGACCCCATTTTGTCGCAGGTAAAACTGATCGCCGAGCCATGGGATCTGGGCGAGGGCGGCTATCAGGTCGGAAAATTTCCCGTCGGCTGGGCAGAATGGAACGATCGTTATCGTGATGCCATACGTTCGTATTGGAAAGGGGACGGAGGCATCATCGGCGAACTAGCGTATCGCATTACCGGCTCGAGCGATCTCTACGCTCGCAGCGGCCGCCGGCCCTATGCCAGCATTAATTTTGTAACTGCTCACGATGGCTTCACGCTGAACGATCTTGTCAGCTACAACGAGAAACATAACGAGGCCAACGGCGAAGAGAATCGCGATGGCACGGATAACAATCGCAGTTGGAATTGCGGCGTCGAGGGCCCCACTGACGATCCCGCGGTAAACGCTCTGCGCGCTCAACAGAAACGTAATTTCCTCGCGACGTTGTTTCTCTCGCAAGGCGTACCCATGATGCTGTCAGGGGACTCGATTGGGCACACCCAAAATGGAAATAACAATGCTTATTGCCAGGATAACGAACTCAGTTGGATCCATTGGGATCTAGGGGAAGCCGAGCTGGATCTTCTGGCATTCACTAGGCGGATGATAGCCCTGCGCAAGAGTCATCCCGTATTTCAACGCCGGAATTTCTTTCAAGGGCGATCGATCAAGGGCGCCGGCATCAAGGACATCCATTGGCTGATGCCTGACGGCCGCGAAATGACCGACGAAGAATGGAATAACGAATCAGCTCGTTGTCTTGGAGTTTTCCTCTCGGGAAAACTGGAAGAACAGGCCGAACGTGGAGAGCCAGTCACCGATCAGGATTTCCTTCTTCTCATGAATGCTCATCACGAGGCCATACCTTTTCTTCTTCCGGCGCCACCGACGGGCGTAGGCTGGGTGGCCTTGGTGGATACATCCTGCCCAATGTCTGAGAATCCAGCATGTCTCTTTGAACCGGGTACAAGCTACCCATTGCAGGCCCGCTCGCTGGTTCTACTGGTAGGACGCGAACCGGGCCAGGTGCGGGCGGTGGAGCGCCGGCATGATACGTAGACATTCGATGCCCTTCGGGGCGGAGTGCCTCGATGACGGAAAAGTTAGATTCCGCCTGTGGGCGCCGAAAGCACAGCGCGTCGACCTCAGCCTCGCCAATCAGGAGCCGCTAGACCTATCCAAGCTGGAAGACGGTTGGTTCGAACTTATCACCCACGCCCCCGCAGGCAGTCAATACCAGTTTCAAATCGATGGGCAGACCAAAGCCCCAGATCCAGCCTCGCGATTTCAGCCTTCCGACGTGCATGGACCGAGCCAGGTAGTCGATCCCGCGGCTTTCGACTGGCAGGATGAACACTGGCGTGGACGCCCTTGGGAAGAAGCTGTCACTTACGAACTGCACGTTGGCACCTTCACTCCGGAGGGCACGTTCGCGGCAGCAGAACAACGTCTCGATTATCTGGCCGATCTCGGAATCACCGCCGTTGAGCTAATGCCAATCGCCGACTTCGCCGGTGCTCGAAACTGGGGATACGACGGCGTGTTGCCCTTCGCTCCGGATAATTGCTATGGCCATCCCGATGATCTGAAACGCCTGATACAGGCCGCGCACCGCAAAGGCTTAATGGCGTTTTTGGATGTGGTGTACAACCACTTTGGTCCGGAAGGCAATTACCTGCGCACTTACGCTCCCGAGTTTTTTACCGCTCGCCATCGAACTCCCTGGGGCGACGCCATTAATTTCGACGGTCCCGGAAGTCGCGTCGTCCGTGATTTCTTTATTCACAACGCGCTTTACTGGCTTGAGGAATATCATTTCGATGGCCTGCGTTTGGACGCCGTTCACGCCATCGTGGATGAATCGACGCCTGACATACTTACGGAGTTGGCGAAAACCGTTCGCGCAAAGTTTAGCGCTGATGGGATCAACCGTAGCGCCGGCGTCCCGCCGGCTCCCAATACGCGGATTGTCCATCTAGTGCTGGAGAATGATCAGAACGCTGCTCATTATCTGACATCTATCGAGAGCCGGCGGGACGCCGGCGCTACGGTCCAGCAACAGACTTCGCCGAGACTATACGATGCACAATGGAATGACGACATCCATCATGCTCTGCACGTCCTGATCACAGGCGAAACCGATGGCTATTACTGCGATTATTCAGACCAGCCGATCCGGCACCTGGGACGATGCCTCGCCGAGGGCTTCAGCTACCAGGGACAGCTCTCGCGGCTGCGGAATAACACCCCCCGCGGAGAGCCTTCTCGCGATTTGCCGCCCACCTGTTTTGTTTCATTCCTGCAAAATCATGATCAGGTGGGAAACCGCGCCTATGGGGAACGAATCCTAAAACTCGCGGAACCCAAAGCACTCAAAGCTGCGCTGGCAATTCTCCTGTTGGCGCCGTCGCCGCCACTGCTTTTTATGGGAGAAGAATTTGGGGCCGATACTCCGTTTTTGTTCTTCTGCGATTTTGAAGGCGAATTAGCAACGGCAGTGACCGAGGGACGACGCAGTGAATTCGCCCGATTTGAGAGATTCAGTTCGCCGGCTAGCAGGGCTTCTATACCGGATCCCAATGCGGATACGACCTTCACGAGTTCGAAACTGGACTGGAACGAATTGGATGACCCCAATCACCAGTCTTGGCTTAGCTTCTACCGTGACCTACTTGCGCGCAGACGTAACACAATTGTTCCTTATCTTCGGAATCTGAGTGGACGATCGGCTACCTTCACCGTCGGACAAAGTAACAGCCTGGCGGTAAACTGGAAACTGGACAATAAAGTGACACTACGTTTGATCGCTAATCTTGGCCCGAATTCCGTTACGCCGCCAGCGGCTCCAGTAGGCCGGCTGATCTACTCGACTGTCGAAGGCATGACCGAGAATAAAAGTAGCGCCGGCGTCCCGCCAGCTTTGGCGCAGTTAAACATCACTCGGCCAACAGCCGGCGGGATACCTGCGCTACCTAAACAACGCCAGCTGCCGCCCTGGTCCGTCGCATGGTTCCTTCATCCATGAGCTCGCCCCAAATTCCGCTGGCGACGTACCGTTTGCAATTCAACCGCGATTTCACCTTTGCCGATGCGACCCAATTGGTTCCTTATCTAGCCGCCCTTGGCATCACTCACTGTTATGCCTCTCCTTATCTTAGAGCGCGGCCGGGGAGCACCCACGGATACGACATCATCGATCACAACTTGCTGAATCCCGAGATTGGCAGCGCAGAAGATTTCGAACAATTCGTGGCCGCGCTGCGTCAACACAGTATGGGGCACATCCTGGACATCGTGCCCAATCACATGGGGGTGATGGGAAGCGACAATGGCTGGTGGCTGGACGTGCTGGAAAATGGAGAAGCCTCCAGTTATGCCGAGTTCTTCGATATTGACTGGCAGCCGCTGAAGGACGAACTACAAGGAAAAGTTTTGATTCCAGTTCTAGGAGATCAGTACGGCACCATCCTCGATCTTGGTGAACTGAAGTTGACTTTCGATAAAGAGAAAGGCGAGTTCAGCATCTTCTACCAGCAGAACCGTTTTCCCGTGGATCCCAAAGAATATCCTCGCGTGCTCGCAAGTGGTCTGGAGCGGCTTGAACAGAATCTCGGCGCTTCGCATCCCGACTTTTTGGAATTGCAGAGCCTGATTTCGGCCTTCAATCATCTGCCCGGTCGCCAGGAGGCCGCCGTAGAAAAAAAGGCAGAGCGCATCCGCGATAAAGAAATTCACAAGCGGCGGCTGGCGGCGTTGTGCCTGCGTTCTGCCGAAACATCCCAATTCATTGAAGAGAACGCACGGAAAATTAATGGCATGCCCGGCGATCCCGGCAGTTTCGATGCTTTGCATGAGCTGATCAAAGCCCAGGCTTATCGGCTGGCATACTGGAGGGTCGCCGCGGACGACATCAATTATCGCCGATTTTTCGATATCAACGACCTGGCCGGTTTACGGATGGAGAACCAAGCGGTCTTTGAGGCCACGCACCGTTTCATTCTGCAACTCATCCGCGACGGCAAAGTGGATGGCCTACGCATCGATCATCCCGATGGCCTCTACAATCCCGCGCAATATTTCCATCGATTGCAATGCCAGCAGGACTGCCCATCATTGAACAAAGAATGCAACTCGAAATCAGTTTATGTCGTCATTGAAAAAATTCTTGCCAGCGGAGAACGGTTACCGGAAAACTGGCCAGTCTATGGCACCACGGGTTATGACTTTGCCAACCTGGTGAATGGGCTGTTTGTCGATCCGGACTCCGTTTCTAAAATGGACCGGGTTTATCGCGCCTTCCTGGGCCAACGATGCGACTTTGAGACCCTGCTCTATCAATCCAAGAAAATTGTGATGCACAGCGCACTGGCCA
This sequence comes from Terriglobales bacterium, assembly GCA_035489695.1. Lineage (GTDB taxonomy): Bacteria > Acidobacteriota > Terriglobia > Terriglobales > Acidobacteriaceae > 40CM-3-55-5. The sequence continues at coordinate 912 of DATHJP010000243.1, read as the reverse complement.
GTGAGCTGAATGTGTTGGCGAACATTCTCAGCCGTATTGCTCTCGCTGAGCGTCACACTTGCGACTTTACTCTGAATAGCCTGCGGGATGCGTTGAGCGAAATCGTTGCCAATTTCCCGGTTTATCGCACCTACATCACAGAAACTCATGTCTCCGACACGGACCGCAACTACATCGAAGAAGCCGTCCACTCCGCCAAGAGGCAAAGCGCGATCGCCGATGTCACGGTCTTCGATTTCATTCGAGAAGTGTTGCTTACGCAAAAAGGCGCAGGGCAAACCGGATCTTACCGGCAGTCAGTCATCCGATTTGCCATGAAGTTTCAACAGTTCACTAGTGCCGTCATGGCAAAAGGTATGGAGGACACCAGTTTCTATCGTTATAACCGCCTGGTCTCGCTGAACGAGGTGGGAGGCGATCCCCGCAGATTCGGTGTCTCGCCGGAAGAGTTCCATCGTGAACTCCAGCAGCGCGCGAAAGCCTGGCCCCACAGTCTTCTGGACACATCCACTCACGATACCAAGCGTTCCGAGGACGTTCGCGCCCGCATCAATGTACTTTCTGAAATTCCAGCCCCGTGGAGAAGGAACGTCCGGCGCTGGCGGGAGATGAACGCAGATAAAAAGCGGATGGTGGATGGCTCCGAAGCTCCTTCGAGGAATGACGAATACCTGCTCTACCAAACACTTATTGGGACATGGCCGCCCCAGGAAACAATAGCGGGAGCAGAGTTCTACGACCGAATCAACCAGTACATGTTGAAGGCGGTGCGGGAAGCCAAGCAGAGGACGAGTTGGGCGAATCCGAACTTGGAATATGAAGCCGCTGTAGCCGGGTTCGTGAAAGCAATACTGTCATCCACAAACGCAAAGGCTTTTCTGGAAGACTTTGTGCCGTTTCAGCGATATGTTG
>DATHJP010000242.1:0-2172 GCA_035489695.1 Terriglobales bacterium | reverse complement strand
CAAGGCGCTGATCCAATTCTGGGAAGCATGGCAGGAGGAAATGAAGAGCACCCGAGCCCGAGCGGCAGGCGATCTCCGAATTGGCCCGGAGCTGCCGCGCCATCGAACAGGAACGCTACCAAGGGCGGGTCAACTTTCAGCACCGGATTCTCCAAGCCTTCTCGGAAGGCGGGGGTGGGCAGTTGAACCAAAAGGCCGCGGCGTGGTGGGAACTCTCGCTGAATCAACTCGGTGACGCATTGAAGCTGAGCTTCAAGCTCCCGACCAGCCCCATGAAGAACCCCAGGGCCGCCGATGAATGGGAACCGTATTTGCGGGAGATACGGGACGAGAACGCCCGAATCACGCGCGCCTTGAACGACCGGGTCTATCGTCTGTTCGATCTCTCCGCCGATGAAATCAAACTGCTGCAAAAGGAGGTCGAATATTGAGTGCCCCATCCCGAATGTCCATCCCTCTGACAGCGGTATGAAGCTCGCCCAACTCCCCTCGACGGGGTCAGTCCCGGCTGCTGCTGGCCAGTGCCAGAACATTTTCTGCGCCTCACTTTCCAATAGGTGGCCGGGATTGATCTCTGATCGTAACTTGCTTCGACGGCCGCAAAATTCACCACGGTCCGCGTTTGCCTGCCGATCACGGGGCGACTTTCGATCCAACCGCCGCGGCCAGTGTTCGCTGCCGTCCATCAAAGGAGACGATCTCGACGGCGCGCAACGCTTTCGCCGCAGCCACATGAAGAATGTCCAAACTGCGCGTCCCGACAGTTGCGGAGTAGCGTTCGCTGAAGCGCGCGGCGATGCGAAGAACCACCGGCCAGTTCATCCGGCTTAGAACGCCGCTTCCTCGCGCTCGAGCAAAACGAGATTGGGAAATACACGTTCACCGATGATGCGCTTGGCTCGCGCCTCCACGTCCGGCCACTTTACGCGCTTTTTCCGACCGCCGGATCGGCTGGTCGTCTCTTCCTCCAGCGCCATAATGGACAACACAAGCTTCTGCGGCTCGCGCCGGGGCAATCCCTTGATTTGTTTGAGTAATTCAACCGCGCTCATGCCCGAAAAATAGAGAACTCCTCGGTAGACGACAAGCACCGCGTTCCGTGTTGATGAAATAGTGGCGAAAGTGAGGAATCCACCCGCACCATCCGACCCGCCCGTGCCCTCGCTGCCGAGGCGTTGAAACTGGAACCCGCCGTCAGCGACCTCATCCGTCCCTTTGGGACTCGCGAACTTTTGGCGTCCAACCCAGCGTTGAAACGCTGGGCTATTCTCGCTTGTCCCTTCGGGACAGCAAGCAGCGGACTTCCCATGAAGATAAAACGGCCCCGGTGTCCAGCAGCGCGACTTGTGGGTAATGACCAGGCTCTGAAGGGGGCGCGAGCGTCCCGTTTTTGGCCGTTTTTGAATGAAATCTGCTCAGCGACGGGACCGCAATAAAGGATGCCCCCAGGACAGATTCCACTAGCTCAAATGCGCGAAGCTGTTACAAGCGCGTTATTACGCGATGTTTCGGTCTTGACGACCGACCGTCAAATGAATCGCAAAAACGAAATGGGCTTAGGAATGCTCCGGATCAGAAGTAACCGAAAATATGCATATGATTAGCCCGACACTTCATAACATCCTGGTCAATCATTTGTTCTTGTTCGTTATTGCTTCAGGTCTTTACGACGCCTCGGCGGCCACTGTGGTCCTGCCAATCTACGAAGAAGGAACCGTTTACCGACAGGACCCAATAGTCTTTTACGAAAGCACGACAAATGTGATGCGGTTCGGCTTTGAAGATACCGCATTCTATAATCGGACTCTACGTGAGTACGTCTGGTTTGATCTGTCAGGAATACCCGCCGGAGTGGCATTAGCACGCGCAGAAGTAAACTTCTCCGCTGAGATTTACAGTAACCCCAATGGTTGGATGAGAAAAATTGAGATCAGAGGCATGCCTTATTACTACAGCACATGGACATCCACACCCATCATTGACAAATTCAACACGCTAAAGCAGGGCAATGAGCTATTCACTTCCGACTATGTCCGCGGCAGCATCGCCTATTAAAGAATCCCACTGCTAAATTCACTTAAAGATTATCTAAGAACCGGTGGCAGTTCGGAGAAATGGGGATTTAATGTCACAACCGATCCAGAAGGCGACCCTTTCCCTGTGGTGAACGAC
>DATHJP010000241.1:0-4351 GCA_035489695.1 Terriglobales bacterium | reverse complement strand
CCTACGTTTCCTGGAATGGCTAAATTGCCCTGCGTGCTGGGCGGAGTGAAAATGCCCTCATTGCGAAGGCCTCGCAGCCAGGTGCGACAGGTTTCGCGGTCGGCTGGAGTCAGTCCCCAAGCGTCGTCAACCGACAGCCGTTGCGGAGCCAAGGGCGGAGGTGCTAGGGGAAAAGGCTGAGTGGGCGATGTCACTTCGCCGGGTACATCGCTCTGCGGCACTGGACGTTCTTCCACAGGAAATATCGGCGTGCCGGTGTCGCGGTTCAGTACATAGAGGAAGCCGGTTTTGTTGCCTTGGATAACCACTGGAACAGTTTTTCCATCGTGTTGGATCGTGGCCAGCAACGGCGGTGAAGCAGTGTCGTAATCCCAAAGATCGTGATGGACCAGTTGAAAGCCCCAGGCAACTTCACCTGTTTTGGCCCGCAACGCGACAATAGAATTCGCCCATTTATTGTCGCCGGGACGCAGACCGCCATAGTAGTCAGGGCTGGCGCTGCCAGTGGGGACGAATACCAAGTCCCGCTCTGGATCCACAGTCATGACTGACCAGGCGTTGGCCGCTCCGCTGCGCCATGTTTTGGCGGAAGCACCAGAGGCGGAATTAGGCGGAATTGGATCCCAACTCCAGCGCAGCGCGCCCGAGCGCGCGTCAAATGCGCGCACCACACCGCCGGGCATGTCCACGCGACCGTTATCGTCAATGGCTGAACCGACCACGACAAGATCGTCAATCACTGCGGGCGGCGAGGTCATGTGATACCAGCCGGGATGATAACCCGGGACGTCCCTCAGACTTACTTGCCCATTCTTTCCAAAGTCCGCGCAGGGAGCGCCATTGGCGGCGTCGAGGGCAATGAGGCGGGCGTCTAATGTGGCTTCGAAAATTCGCCGATGGCATGGCTGTGCGGCGGGGCGTGTGTAATCGAGCCAAGTGGAGACGCCGCGATTGATGAGTCCATCGCCGTAATCTCCGGCCTGGTCGATCTTCGGATCATAGGCCCAGCGCTGCGTTCCGGTTTCAGGATCGAGAGCAATCACTCGGTTGAAAGGGGTGGTTAGGTAGAGTGTCCCGTCTACCAGGATGGGAGTGGTTTCAAATCCGCTTCGCCGCTGCTGTCCTTTGCCGTCCGAAATGTCGCCAGTATGAAATACCCACGCAACTTTGAGGCGAGAAACATTTTCGCGATTGATCTGCGTGAGCGGCGAATAGCGCATGCCTCCCAGATCGTGCCCGTATGCGGGCCAGTCATCGGACGAACTCCCAGGAGGACTCGACATCATGGCGGTAAACCCGATACACACGAGAACCAGAGCAATGATCAAAATGAATCGAATGGGCGTTTTCATAAGCCTCCGCCATGGGACTTCGCACCGTGGGACCACAGGATGGTAACCGATGACAGGATTTGTTTGCTGAGACTTCCCTACCGCTGTTGCATGGGCACGTAATGCTGAGGATAGGCAGGGCCAATGTAATCGGCTCGCGGGCGGATCAGCCGATTGTCCTCGAGCTGTTCGATGACGTGGGCTGTCCACCCGCTTACGCGAGAAACAGCAAACACGGGTGTGAACAGGTCGACGTCAATTCCCAGAGTGTGATATGTCGAAGCCGAATAGAAATCCACATTGGCATTGAGCTTCTTATCGGCTTTCACAAATTCTTCGATTCTCTTGGATGCGTCGAACCACTTGGCCTGACCACTGGATTGGCCGAGGTCGCGTGACATCTTGCGAAGATGAGTGGCCCGCGGATCTTCGGTGTGATACACACGGTGACCGAAACCCGGAATCTTCTTCTTTTGGGCCAGCATTCCCTTCACATATTCCACCGGATCGGCGCCGGAACTGTCGATTGCTTCCAGGATGTGAAATACAGCTTCGTTGGCGCCCCCGTGCAGCGGTCCCTTCAACGCACCGATCGCGGACGTGACGGCGGAATGCATATCAGAAAGAGTTGCGGCCGTGACTCGGGCGGCAAATGTAGAAGCGTTGAGTTCGTGATCCGCATGCAAGATGAGAGCGATATCCAAGGCGCGCTCGGCAGTGGCGGAAGGAGGAGTTCCGTTCAGCATCAGCAGAAAGTTTGCCGCGTGTGACAAAGATCGGTCGGGGTCAACTACGCTCTTCCCTTTGCGGATCCGGTCATAGGCAGCCACGATCATGGCAATCTGCGAAGTCAGGCGGATGGCCTTGTGCACATTAGCTTCGCGATCATTGTTTTTCTCTTCGGGATCGTAGAAAGACAGAGCTGAAACTGCGGTGCGCAGCACGTCCATGGGCAGCGCGTGCTTGGGAGCCATGCGCATGAGGTTGAGGATGGACGCGTCCAGCTTGCGCTCCTCTGCCAGACGATCATGGAGCTCTTTCAGTTCATTGCGCTTGGGCAGCCGGCCAAACCACAAGAGGTAGCAAGTTTCCTCGAAATTGGAATTGTCCGCCAGTTCGTGGATATCGATACCACGATAGGCCAAAACTCCCTGGTCTCCATCGATGTAGCAGATGCTGGAAGTGGTGGCGACTACTCCCTCCAGCCCTCCTTTGGAGGCATGGGTGGTGGACACGCTAGACATGGTTGCTCGCGAGCTCCTGAATTAGAGTTGTTGCCGCACGGGTGGGAAGAAGACGACGCGTGCTGCCGCAACTAACTTTTATACGCCAAAATCGTTAAGTTTCCAACTCAGATACGGGCGTTTCCGGATCATACTGAGGTGGCATTGTGTAGCCGGATCCCCAGCGCTACCGCTAGTACACAAAGAAAGTTGTTTAACAGCAGGTTGATTAGGAACGCGCCAATGCGGCCTTCATGCCAATAAGCAACGCTCTCATAAGCAAACGCGGAGAAGGTGGTGAATGCACCGCAAAAGCCGGTGGCGGCAAACAAGCGCCAGTAATCGTGCTCATGATCGGCAGACCAGGTGAGGATGTATCCAACTAGTAGGCTGCCCAATACATTGACCAGCAGCGTGCCGTATGGGAATCCGTGATGATGAGACAATTCGGATGAGTAGTGGGTAATCAAAAAGCGCAGGATCGCGCCGAAGATTGCTCCGATGGAGAGATACAAAATACCTATCGCCACAAGGACCTCCTACTAGTGAGTTGGTAGGAGTCATCAGCCCGTGGGCGGTTGATGGCGAACTCCATCGCCGCACATAGCTTACCAGAAGTGTTTCAAACTTGCGTAGCGTCACGTGCTTTGGTAGTGGGTCAGTTTGAAGCGAGACTCGTATCAGGGCATGCCTTCAGGCATGCCGCCAAGAGCAAGTAGAGGGCGCAGGCTTCAGCCGCTGTGCCGTTACAGGCAAGCCCCGGCGGCTAAAGCCATTTCAGAGTCGCCTTTGGCGGCATCGCTGAAGCGATGCCCTGATACGGATCTTTTCCCAAACTGCACCATTACCATGGCTTGCCTCAGTAAAGATAAAGGTGCAAGCAACTTTCGAATTCACTCGATTCCCCGCTTTCCCGGTTACAATCGGTGCATGCGTTGGGGATGGTCAATTTTGAGCGTGGTGGGTCTCGCGATCGCAGGCCTTTGCGCCGACCAGCCAGTCTTACCTGTGCTGCCCTGTGCTCAAGGATTTTCTGACGCGCCCACCTGCAATCCTTCCAAAAACGATCTAAAGCTGGCCAAGAAGGCTTTCGATAAAGGGCTGAAGCTGCAGAACGCCAAACGCACCGGCGAGGCCCTCGAGCAATTTGAAACGGCGGCCCGCTTGGCGCCACAAGCCGTCGATTATGTAAGCGCCCGCGAAATGGCGCGTCAGCAACTGATCTACGATCACGTCGAGCGCGGTAACGCTGAACTGCTGAAAGGGCGCCAGGTGGAAGCACTGGCGGAGTTCCGCACTGCCCTGCACTTCGATCCGCAGAACGAATTTGCGCAGCAGCGTTTGCAAGATGCGGCCGCCGAGTGGGCGCCCAAGCTGCCCTCGACTCCCTTTGTATTGCAGGACGCGGGCGAGGTCCGCGTCATTCCCAAGCAGACACGCGTCGACTTCCATTTTCGTGGGGACAGCCGTGGGCTGCTGACTCAAGTGGCGGCCGCTTTCGGGGTGACGACCGTTTTCGACGATTCCGTGACTCCACGCCGGGTCCGATTCGACATTCAGGATGTGGACTTCTATACCGCGATGGGGGCGGCTTGCGGCGTGACTCGAACTTTCTGGACTCCGCTAGCTGAAAAGGAAATCCTGCTGGCATCGGAATCGCCGGAAAATCATCGACAGTTCGATCGCATGGCATTGCGCACGTTTTACGTGCCGGGAATCACAGCTCCGAAAGATCTGAACGACATAGTCAACCTGCTGCGTACAGTTTTTGAGGTACGCTTCGTGACTCCGCAGGCG
>DATHJP010000240.1:0-3580 GCA_035489695.1 Terriglobales bacterium | reverse complement strand
GTTGCGGATTCTTCTCGTCACCCAGCCAGTACGCACCGGCGATGTTCAATAATTTGAAAGCTTTGATCTTGCCCGTGGATGGAATGTGTGGGCCGCGGCAGAAATCGGTAAATTTGCCGGTGCGATAAATGGAAATCTTTTCATCGGGCTTGGTGAACTGCTCGATGAAATGGCACTTCATGAAGTCGCCTTCTTTTTTGAACTCGGCCAGTCCCTGATCGCGTGGCAGAAACTCCCGCGCATAAGGAATATTCTGCTGCACCAGTTCCTGCATTTTCTTTTCGATCTTTTCCAAGTCCTCCGGACTGAACGGGGTGGGACGGTAGAAGTCGTAAAAGAAACCGCTGTCCGTAGACGGACCATGGCCAAGCTTAGTCTCGGGAAAAAGTTCAAGCACAGCGGCAGCCAGCAGGTGAGCGGACGAATGCCGGTAGACTTCCAAAGCCTCGGGATCACGGTCGGTCAGTATGCGGAGGTCGGTATCTTTTTCCAGCGGACGGGTGAGATCGATAAGATCGCCGTTGGTTTTCGCCGCGAGCGCAGCCTCGGCCAGGCGCGTTCCGATGGACTTGGCGACGTCGAGGGCGGTCGTGCCTTTGGGGACTTCCTTAACGCTCCCGTCGGGGAGCTTCACGTGAATGCTGTCTGCCATAGGCTGGAGTTGGTACGCTGCTGAATCTTTTGAGTTTAAAGGAGGGCGGAGAGAGGGTCAAACGGTGAAGGGGAACGGCCGTAGGGGTTAGGAGGATGTTGGACACCCGGTTTGTGGGAACTGGGAGCGGGGGGAAGTCCACCCGGTCAATGATTGCAATGGCGATTTTTTCGCCAAATAACCGGTAACTTCCGGATAGCCGACAATCCGGGAGCTATCTCGTTTTGCCTCAATCTAGAATTCCACGCTAAGATTGCCGAATGATGGACTCTTTACGCGAGGCGCTGAAGCCGGACGAGCGTGGACTTGGGGATGCACCTGCCAAGTCTCGAGGGAATCTAGCGCTGGCTCTGGGAGTGATCGCAATCGCGCTCAGCTTGGTTCTTGGGTTTGTTTATCTAATCTCGGTCCGTCGCCTGGAGCGCGAGGTGGCACGGCTCAGCCAGCAGACGGAAGGTCTCAGCCGGCTCGTCGTGCGCGCACAGGAGCAATCGCAGACCTTGGCTCAGCAGGCTTCGCAAGCGGCTTCGAACGCGCAGGCAGCCGCTCAACAGCGCGACTTGGCGAAGCAGGATCAATCGAACGCGGAGGCACAGGCGCAACTTGCGCGGCAGCAGGCCGCCGCCGAGCAGCAAAAGGCAGATCAGGCCACACAGCAGGCTGAGGAATATCGGCAAGAGCGAGAGGCGCAACTTGCACAGCTGCAACAGGCTCTAGGTCAAATCGCCGAAACTCGTCGCACCGCCATGGGCCTGGTGATGACGCTGGACAGCAAGTCGATTCGCTTCGACTTTGATAAGGCAAACATTAAACCGGAATATCGCGACATCCTCAATCGCATCGCCGGGATACTGATGACGCTTAAGGGATATACGATTGCTGTCTACGGATATACGGACGACATCGGCACGCAGACGTACAACTTGCAACTCTCACAGCGTCGCGCCGAAGCTGTCCGCGACTTCTTGATGGAAACCGGAATCTCCCCGACAATCATGAGCACCAAGGGTTTTGGCAAATCCGACCCGCGCGTTCCGGGCGACAGCGACCAGGCGCGTGCTGCCAACCGCCGGGTCGAGATCGGCATAGTAGATTCGAAACTTATCACGAACGTTCCTCTCGTCGTGCCAAAGTGAATTAGGCGGTACAGGTCCGGTGTAGACATCGAGAGCGAACGTCACCAGGATCACCCACCGAAAGTTGTCGAGTGCTTACCGAGGAAGGCGCGAATAAGTTAAAGATTCTGAACGGATGACGGGCAACCCGGAAGTAATGACTGTCGAGAACCAGGCGGTACGCTCACAACCGGTCAATGAGTGTAATGGCGATGTTACGCCAGTTGAGGAATGGCATCTGTCCAGCTTACTGATAACATGAACCACCAGCCGCGAATTTAGCAAAAATGCCGTGAACCGACTACAAGCCTCAACACGGTCATTGGTTCTAATTTTGATTGGTCTCCCGATCACTTGGGCCGCAATGGCCCCGTCAGATTATCGCGCAGGCTCGCTGGCCAAGCAGGAAGCGCAGTCGATATATGCCGCCGATCCTCATGACTCTTGGAATCGAATTTTCTACCTCCTTTTTACGCGTCCCATAAAATTCCGACTGACCGAGGACTTCGGGCACGAAGGTTCCTTTGTGCTGGTCAGCACCATAGGTAAACCCAGTTTGCCGGTCACAAGCCAGATCTTCGAGCGCATTGAAAGTGGGGATCGTGCAATCGACCCCCTCTACCCGAACTTCCTCAGCGCTAAAGGTGCAGAATCCGTACTGGTCGATCCTCAATTTAGTGAACTCGAACAGGCATTGAGAGATGCGCTCGCCGAGTCGACTCCGCGGTCTCCGCTCCATCGCGCTCTTATGCAAGCCGACGTTTGGGCCGCTTATGACATTCTGAGCCGTGTCCGAGAAACCAACGGCCAACTTGGAGAGCGCATCCGTGCACTCTTGCGGAGTCTTGACCAGTTCATCGGCAAACTGGCACTCACGTCAGAGGAAATCGCGACTCTTCCTCGCAACTACTCCACGTCACAAAGTAAGCAGGGTTTGCCTGATGTGTTCGACGATAACAGCGGATGGATGGAAGTCGAATGGTTGCCTTACCGCCTGCATGATGACAGTGCCGACCATCGTCGGGCCGCCAGAGTATTTCTGAAGCCAGCAACCAAAACTCAGAAATTCCTCGCTGACGTGAACGCCACGCTAGGGCAACGAAAATACCCGCTCACCGACCAGACAGGCATCCTGGACGGAGCGGCACTGGTTACGGAGGATTTGCTGATCGATTCCCATGGCCGTGCCGTGCCCAGCCCCCTAACGCATGAAGTGCAGCTACGCACTTTTGTGAAAGATGGACAGGGCAAGTTCAAGGAGACAGTGGTTGCCCAATATGAACTGAGCCGCAAGTTGCTGCTGGCCAATCCTTCTTCCGGCGGCTTCATTCGCCTCGGTGCGGATTATCCCGCATACTTGCCGTCATCGGGTAACGATTACACCTTCGCCTCTCCATCCCTTGGTGAAAAAACCAGAGACTTTCCGATCTTGGGGTATTTGCGTCGGCGCTGCGAGTCTTGCCACGGGCCAGACATAACGTCCGTCTTTACTTTCATGATGAAGGACGACCCAAGACGGTCTCCGCCCCCGGTTCGTCAACTCCGACCCGCCGACGATATGCACGCGGCGTACGTCGCCACAGAAAAGATGAAGCAACCCAACTTCAAGTCACTCCACTTGGCACCGTAACTGTTGTAATCAGGCGATTACACTCACGACTCGGTTGTTGGCGAAATGGCGATGTTTCAACAGTTACCTGTTCCTTGCGGCCTAATCCTTGGTGCCGATAGAGGCAATCGTATGCTACTTTTGCAAGACACGATGGCGAAGAAGCTCAACGCTGAACTGGATGAGATCGAGGTCGGAGTCTAT
>DATHJP010000239.1:0-3037 GCA_035489695.1 Terriglobales bacterium | reverse complement strand
GAGCCAGGCTCGGGTGGGCACAGGGAACGACCTAATAGAATGCTGCCTCTCAAAATACATCGTTTGCTGCCGAAACGGAAAGACCTTCTCGCCCAACTGGAAGTTGCACGACTCTTCAGATTACAAATGTGGCCCTGTCCTCCCGGTTGTTCCTTTTTTGTTATTTGTGAAATGCTCATAACAAATGGGCGATACTCTCACCCCACGAGGTGACAAATGGCGTGCAATCCAGAAGTGTTGAAACAGGTTCCCCTCTTTGCTCTGCTGGACGAAGAGGAAACTGCAGTATTGGCCGGACAAGTGGAGCTCAAAAAATTCGCCGCGCGCCAACGCATTTGGAAGATTGGCGATTCCGGCGGGCAAGCTTACGTCATGATCTCCGGCGCGGTGCGCGTCACGACCGTGGACGAGGATCATCAGGAGGTTGTGGTTGATCAGCCGGCAGCCGGAGAATTTTTTGGATTTGCTTCCATGCTCGAGCAGACGCCCCATCAGACCACCGCGATTGCCCTGGAAGAAACGGTGTGTCTAGAAGTGGACCGCGATGATATTGCCGTTCTGCTGGAACGCAAGCCGATGGCCGGCATGGACATGTTGACCGTGCTGGGCCGCCAGTTTCATGCCTCGCAGCATCTGGTGCGAGTTCGCGCCAGCCGCAACCCCAACGAGATCATCGAATCGGAAATGACCTTCGGTGAACGCATTGCTGACGCTGTCGCTCGCTTTGGTGGCTCCTGGACTTTCATCATCGCATTTGGCCTTGTGCTGTGCATCTACACCGGCGTGAATAGGTTCCTGCGCGGCAATGCCTGGGATCCTTATCCATTCATCTTGCTGAATCTGTTTCTCTCCATGCTCGCCGCCATCCAGGCCCCGGTCATCATGATGAGCCAGAATCGGCAGGACACCAAGGACCGCCTGCGTGGCGAATTGGATTATGAAGTCAATCGTCGCGCCGCCTCTGACATTCAGGGCTTGGCCCGCAAGCTCAATCTGCTGGGAGATAAAGTGGGCGACGTCGAAGATCTGCTGCGCGAAAAACTCTCGCGCGTTGGCGAGAGGGATTAGCACTTAGCATTTGGCACTTAGCATTTGGCCCCTTAACTGTCGTTTGCTCGAGCTCTGACGGAACCACCACCACCCCGTAATGGCTAAATGCTAAGTGCTAAATGCCAAGTGCCAAATAAGTGCCGCCGTTCTTGGAGCGTGAATGACTATCCTGGAGTTCACATTATTGGTCTGGATCGGTTCCGTCATTGCAGGACTGCTCGGTTCTCTCACTGGACTTGGTGGCGGAGTGGTTCTGGTTCCGCTGCTGACAATTTTTTTCAAGGTGGACATTCGCTACGCCATCGGTGCGTCGCTGGTATCCGTCATTGCCACTTCCTCAGGCGCGGCCGCCGCGTATGTGAAAGAGGGATTCTCCAATATTAGAATTGGTATGTTCCTCGAAATCGCCACCACGTTGGGCGCATTGCTGGGAGCGTTCCTCGCCACCAAAGTGCCCACCAGCGCAATGGCCATCATCTTCGGCTTGACGCTGTTGTACTCGGCGTTTCTTGCGCGCAGGCCGCGAGCCAAGCCTCCGGCTGACGAAGTTCCGGACCCGCTCGCCACTCGTTTGCGGCTCAATGGCAGCTTTCCAACCCCAGAAGGGATCCGGCACTACAACGTCCGCAACGTCCCTACCGGATTCAGTCTGATGTTTGGCGCCGGGACTTTATCTGGGCTGCTCGGAATCGGCTCGGGAGCGGTGAAAGTCGTGGCCATGGATCAGGCTATGAAAATCCCTTTCAAAGTCTCCACCACTACCAGCAACTTCATGATTGGCGTGACCGCAGCGGCCAGCGCCGGCGTGTACTTAAATCGCGGCTACATCGACCCTGGACTGTCCATGCCCGTAATGCTTGGTGTGCTGGCTGGCTCGGTGTTGGGCACACGAATTCTGATGAAAGCAGACACCAAGTGGTTGCGGCTGGTATTCAGTGTTGTCATCCTGCTGTTGGGTCTGGAGATGATTTACAAAGGATTAGCTGGGAGGATCTGATTGCCCGTTCAAAAGCAGTGGACCGATCAAAGGATCGAAAATATCGTTGGCAACCTCTTACGTACCGGCGTGCTTCTTTCCGCTGTCGTGGTCTTGTGTGGCGGCGTTCTTTATCTGATTAAGTACGGCCATGCGCCGGCCGACTACCGGATTTTCCGGGGCGAACCCACGGATCTGAAGAGCCTCAGCGGCATCGTGAGGGACGCCTTTACACTGCATAGCCGAGGCCTCATCCAGCTTGGGTTGTTGCTGCTGATTGCTACTCCGGTGGCTCGCGTTGCCTTCTCCATCTTCGGCTTCGCAGAAGAAAAGGATCGCATGTACGTCGCATTCACCGTCATCGTGCTGCTGATTCTGCTTTACAGCCTGATCGGGTCTGCCTCGGGAGTCTAGAATAGAAATGCCGATGGCTGATTCTGAGATGGTTGCTTTTCAAATCAACAATCACAAATCATCAATCAACAATAACTTTAGGAAATCGTTATCTCGCGATGACTACTCTTCGACGTTCGACTCTTCAACGTGGGAACCGGGAAGCGCCAATTGATCCGATGCTGCGGAGGGATCGATCAAGGAGTCGAGTCGATCCTGGGTATCCCCAGCCGGTTTTTCCGATTTTCGCTGGACTTTACGTTCCATTTTCTCGCGCTGCTTGTCCTGCCGCGAACGTTCCTTCAGGCGTTTGTTAAAACTTGAGCGACTTCGACCAGCCATGCGCACCTCCACAGGGAATTGTGTCGCGGAATCGGCAAGCAGTGCCGAGCTGCGACTGTGGCTTAATGATATCAGGCAGTAGCGGTAGAACTCAGGCTACCAGCGGGGTTCGCGAGGCTGCCGGGCATGGCCACGGAAATCGTCGCGACCACCGCCGCCGCCGCCCGAGCGTTGGCCACGTGGGCCGCTGCTGCGTTCAGTCTTCGGCTTGGCTTCGTTCACGTTCAACGCGCGTCCACCTAGTTCCTTGCCATTGAGCGCGGCGATTGCTTTCTC
>DATHJP010000238.1:0-2623 GCA_035489695.1 Terriglobales bacterium | reverse complement strand
TGCTCGGCGCTGACAGTACTTACGCCGAGATTTTTTATAAGACCCTCTTGCTGCATTTCGACGAGCACGCTGAACGGTTCTGCTAACGAACCTGGCTCCGGTGCATCCAAGCCGCCCACCCGCAGATTGACGACATCGAGTGCGCTGAGGCCGAGGTTTGTCAGGTTATCATGAATGGCTTGGCGTAGCTCCTCGGGAGCGAGCGCTCTGGGCCAATTTCCTTCCGCGTCCCGCCGAGCCCCGACCTTGGTCACGATCCGTAACTGTTCTGGGTAAGGATGCAGCGCTTCTTTGATAAGTTGATTGGTGACGTGCGGGCCATAAAAGTCGCTGGTATCGATGTGATTGATACCGAGCTTAACAACCTCGCGCAGGACCGCGACTGCACCGTCGTGGTCTGCTGGCGGCCCGAATACATGCGGACCAGCCAGCTGCATCGCACCGTAGCCCATGCGGGTAAGGATCAAATCATCGGCGAGCTTGAACGTGCCTCCTGGCAATGTTGTAGACGTAACAGGCTTCGTGATAGTTTTCATGTTCGAGTGTGTCACCGTAAACCCCGGTGCTGCCGCTGCAATGAGCCGTTCATCCGCAATTTTTCCCTAATCCTACAATCCACGGGAATATGGAGCCGCCGCTGTCGCTTCTGTTCAAAAAGTGAGGACTGACCCCTTTTCCCGCCTCTGAACTTAAGTTTCTTACAGAAGGATCAATGAAAGACTTTGCAAAGTCGCGCCGTGGATTTCTGAAGACAACAGGCGCTATGGCCGGGGGATTTTTGCTATGCCCGAGAGGCATTCTTGCTCAAACGAAGGAGCCAATTCAGTATAGTGAACCAGCGGTTTCGCCAAGCGAGTCCGCTGCCGCAGATTACACACTGCACATCGAAACGTCTCCGGTTGAGATCGCGCCCAAGCGAATCATTTCCATCACTACCTACAATGGACAATTCCCTGGGCCATTGCTTCGGTTCAAGGAAGGTCAGCAAGTCACGGTGGACGTTTTCAACGACACCGATACGCCAGAGCAATTGCACTGGCATGGTCAGAAGATCCCGACTGACGTGGACGGGGCCGCCGAGGAGGGAACGCCGTTTATTCCTGCGCATGGCAAGCGGCGCATTGTATTCACGCCCAGACCGGCTGGCTTGCGGTTCTATCACACTCACAACCGCGCCGGCGCAAATCTCGCCGCTGGACAGTACAGCGGACAAGTGGGGCCGGTGTACATAGAGCCGAAACAGGAACCGGGCAGATACGACCGCGAAGTCTTTCTTGTCCTAAAGGAATTCGAGCCCACGTTCAGTCGCGGTGGCGACATGGCCATGGATTTCCTGTCTCCGCCGACTCGCGTCAAGTCGCTCGAACAAGCGGGAGAGTCCGCGATGAAAGCCTCGATCGCGAAAGGTATGCCACACGGGTACGAGGTCGGCTACGGATCGTTCACGATCAACGGACGCATGCTCGGTCAGGGTGAGCCGATTCGTGTGAAGCAGGGGGAATGCGTCCTGTTTCATATCTTAAACGGAAGCGCTACCGAGATTCGCAGCCTTACATTGCCGGGCCACTCGTTTCAGGTCGTCGCGCTTGATGGTAATCCCGTCCCGAATCCGGCGCAGGTGCCGGTCCTGTGGCTGGGCACGGCGGAACGCATCTCCGCCATTGTGGAAATGAATCATCCGGGCGTATGGATCATAGGCGATCTCGCTGATGATGATCGCCGGCACGGAATGGGCAGTGTCGTTGAATACGCTGGTCGCGGCGGACAACCGAAATGGATCGCCCCTGCGCCTTTTCACTGGGACTATGCGCGTTTCGCGAAGGTCGGTGCTACTGCCCCGTCGCCGGACGAGACGATCGAGATGATCTTCGCGAAGGACAATGCCGCCGAGGAAGGCTTCAACCGATGGACCATCAATGGCGTGGCCTTCCCCATGAGCAACGAGATGATCCCGGCTTCATTTCATCTGAAAGAAGGCAAGCGCTATCGCATTCGTATGCGCAATGCCAGCGACGACATCCATCCAATCCATCTCCATCGCCATAGTTTTGAGCTGACGAGTTTGGCCGGGAAGCCGACAGCTGGAATCTTGAAAGATGTTGTGATGTTGGGCGGATACCAGGAAGCCGAGGTAGACTTTATTGCTGATAATCCGGGTCTGACGCTTTTCCACTGCCACCAGCAACTGCACATGGACTACGGTTTCATGACGCTCTTCGATTACGCGGCGTGATGCTGGTGCTTGCTTTTCAGCTTGTCAGCGTTTCAGCATTTTCCAGAGTGTGATATAAGCTCTGACCCCTCTTCTAAAAATCCGGTCACAGGAGTTGAAGTATGAGCCTAGCCCAATCGTATGATGTCATTGTCATCGGAGGGGGTGCGGCAGGAACAGCGGCAGCAATAGGCGCGGCGAGCGCCGGTGTACGGACATTGCTCGTCGAGGCTGGCCCTTTTCTGGGTGGAGCAGCCACCCTGAAAAACGTGCTCACCTACTGCGGTCTCTTCACAAACCATCAGAGGAAACAGGCCGTCTTTGGGGTTGCCGACCAAGTGCTCCAACAGTTACGTGAGATGGGCGCAGTTTCGGAGCCCATCCAGTTTCATGGAGTAGCGGTTCTCATCG
>DATHJP010000237.1:0-8423 GCA_035489695.1 Terriglobales bacterium | reverse complement strand
TACGGCGCGCAGCCGTTCGGCAGCGGTACGCATGAGAACTGGAACCGGTTCCCATGGTGAGGTCATACTGTCTCCAGCGGAACGGGTTCCGGTACGGACGGTGTTCC
Source organism: Terriglobales bacterium (assembly GCA_035489695.1). Lineage (GTDB taxonomy): Bacteria > Acidobacteriota > Terriglobia > Terriglobales > Acidobacteriaceae > 40CM-3-55-5. Next base: position 8,316 of record DATHJP010000237.1, on the reverse strand, counting down.
TGGTGGGCTTCATGGGCGCCGGCAAGAGTAGCGTCGGTCGATCCTTGAGCAGTCGGCTGGGTTGGGGCTTCGAAGACCTGGACGACCGTGTTCAAGCCCGCGAGGGACGAAGCATTGGGCAGATTTTCCGCGAATCGGGAGAAGCTGAATTCCGGCATGCCGAAGCGGATGCCCTGCGCGAGTTGATTGGAGAGCTAGGATCCTCGCCTCGCGTGGTAGGTTTAGGGGGCGGAGCTTTTGTGCAAGCTGAAAATGCTGCACTGCTGGCCCAGACGCAAGCGCCAATAGTCTTTCTAGATGCTCCGGTGGATGAGTTGTTTCGGCGCTGCCAGCAGGAAGAAGTGGAACGTCCGTTGCGGCAGGATCGGGAACGGTTTCATCAGTTATACGAAGCGCGACGTCCCCGTTACATGACCGGCACACTGCGGGTTGAAACTGCCGGCAAGAGCGTCGATGCGGTCGCAGCTGATATAGCGCGCATCCTGGGAATTCTGGAAGACACAGGAAGCACTTAAGGAGAGCGAGTGAAGTTCAGAGCAATGTTCGTAACGGTTACGTTTTGGCTCCTGTTGATCGCGGGTGCAGCCCTGGCAGCGGCCAAAGAGCCCGCGGGTCAGATGGTGGATTCCGGATCTTTCGGTGTCTTCATGAATGGGAAGCGGGTGGCCACGGAGACTTTTTCCATTCAGCAATCTGGCGGCGGGAGCACGACGAGTGCCCAGGTAAAAGAAGAGGGAGGCTCGGGCGCGAGCCAGAGCTCGGAGTTGCAGGTTACATCGGCGGGCGCGGTGGTTCGATATGAATGGCACGAACTCAGTCCTGGCAAAAGCGCGTTAGTGCTCGTTCCCAATAATGAATTTCTGATTGAACGGGTTACGCAGAATCCTGGTGAGAAACCGGCTGAGCAACCGTTCCTCATGCCGAATACCTCGATCGTACTGGACAATAATTTTCTGATTCATCGCGAAGTTCTGGCTTGGCGGTATCTGGCCTCGAGTTGCGCGCACAGTAGTGGTCCGATGAAGTGCGGTCCGGCGCAGTTCGGCGCAATCGTGCCCCAGGAACGGACTTCGACCCGGGTGAATGTGCAACCGGTGGGCGAAGAGAAGGTCAAAATCCGGGACACAGAGCGCCAGCTTCTTCGCATTAATATCAAAAGCGACGACGATGAATGGGCCTTGTGGCTCGATCCTCAGGACCATTACAAATTGATGCGAGTGGTGAAGTCGGGCGCCAACACCGAAGTCGTGCGCGATTGAATATTGAATAACGATCGTGGCGCACCATGCTGTCATTGATTGATACACGTACCACACGAGTTCTGTTTACAGTGCTGTTGTTCGCGCTGGTGCTGGGCTTTCTCTACGCCGCACGTCGCACGCTGGTCGCATTCCTTTTTGCCATCTTTTTCGCTTATCTGATGGACCCAGCGGTGTCACGAGTCGAGAAGTGGACACGCGGAAGATCGCGGGCCATCGTGGCGATCTACATCCTCCTGGCGGGGATGGTTGCGGTACTGTTCTTCCTGGTGGGACCCCAAATTGCCCATCAGGCACAGCGTCTAAGCGAGACTCTTCCTACCTTGATGACCGACCTTGGTACGGGACGGATCGCTGAGCAAATTGGCCGCGAACACGGATGGAGTACGAGGACAATCCAGAATGCCAAGGCTTTCCTCTCCAGCCATGCAGACTATTTTCGGGTTTTGACCCAGCGAATTGCTTTACGCATTGCGGAAGTAGCACAGCAAGCCTGGCTGCTGATTGTGGTGCCGATTCTGGCTGGATTTTTCCTGAATGATGGCCGTACTTTCGCCGAAGTGCTACTTTCGCTGGTTACCGCGCGCCCGCAGCGCGAGTTGATGGAAGGGGTGCTCAGTGATCTGAACCAGATGCTGGCGCACTTCATTCGCGCCCAACTGACGCTGGCAGCGTTGTCGCTACTGGCTTACATCGCTTTTATGGGAGCGATGAGAGTTCCGTATGCTCTGGTCCTCGGAACCGCGGGCGGCATCATGGAGTTTGTTCCGGTAGTTGGACCGCTGGTGGCCGCGGTTCTCATCGTGGGAGTCGCGCTGCTGACGAGTTATCCGCACTGGTTGATTCTTCTGGTTTTCCTGGGTGTGTGGAGATTGATTCAGGACTATGTGGTATCTCCACGCATTATGGGCAAGAGCATGGAATTGCATCCGCTGGCGGCCATCTTTGGCGTGTTGGCGGGCGGTGAAATCGCAGGCGTGCTGGGTATTTATCTTTCTATTCCGGTGATGGCCAGCCTGCGTATCGTGTGGCGGCGATGGCGCCTTTACGCGGAAAAGAGACGCTTTGGGCCGCTCAACGAGTTCGCTTTCGGCGCCGATCTGACTCCTCGAAAATAAAGGCCTCAGCGGCTGAAGCCGTCTGGGCGAAATTCTGTATCGCAGCGCTGAAGCGTTGCGCCACCCAAAATCTCTATCGCCCAACAATTGCACAATCGTACTGACCATTTAAGGATGCGATTTGCGTGTTCGAAAAATTCCGTCGACTTGGGTAGCGCCGGCGTCTCGCCGGCACTCCGGAACGGAACGATGTTGTAAAATCCGAAGCAGCCTATGCAGACGAAACTTTCAGTAGGGATCCTGGGTGCCACCGGTATTGTGGGACAGCGCTTCGTCCAGATGCTGGAGCATCATCCCTGGTTCGAAGTAGCGTGGCTCGCGGCTTCGGATCGGTCAGAAGGCAAGTCATATGCGGAAGCAGCGCGCTGGCGGATGAAGACGGCCATGCCCGAGCGGATCGCGGAAATGCGAGTATCCGCAGCAAAGCCTGAGGGCGCTCCCAAGATCATTTTCGCGGCCCTGGATTCCTCGATCGCCGCTGAATTGGAGCCTCGTTTCGCCGAAGCCGGATGCGCGGTAGTTTCCAACTCCAGTGCACTGCGCATGCAATCCGACGTGCCGCTGGTGATCCCGGAAGTGAACTCCGGACATCTCAAACTGCTCGAATGCCAGAGCTGGCGCCGAAAATCTGGCGGCTTCGTTGTTACTAACCCAAATTGTTCGGCGATCGGTCTGGTAATGGCTCTCGCTCCTCTGGAGCAACAGTTTGGAATTGAGACGGTGATGGCGGTAACGATGCAAGCGGTCAGCGGGGCTGGATATCCTGGGGTGGCTTCGCTCGACATTCTTGGCAACGTGATTCCGTACATTGCCAAAGAAGAAGAAAAAATGGAGGAGGAAACGCTCAAGCTGTTGGGCCGGCTTAATGGATCGGGCGTGATCCCCGCTGGCTTTGCCATGAGCGCACAATGCAACCGGGTGGCAGTGGAAGATGGGCACACAGAATCGGTTTCTGTGAAGCTGAAAAAGAAAGCGCAACCTGCGCAAATCATCAAAGTGTGGAATGAATTTCGTAGCGCGCCTCAGGAATTACAACTGCCCAGCGCTCCGGAACAGCCGGTCCGGTACGTGGAAGCTGCCGATCGGCCACAACCGCGATTCGATGCCGACTGCGGCGAGGGAATGACCGCCACGGTTGGCCGGTTGCGTCCCTGCGCGGTGCTGGACTGGAAATTCACGGTACTCTCTCACAACACCATTCGCGGCGCGGCAGGAGCTGCCCTGCTGAATGCCGAATTGCTGAAGGTCCAGGGATACTTCAATTGAGAACTCACACCTCTACGCCCATAGGTAGTTGTGTATTCATTTGCATCAACCCGCGTGGGGTTCTCGTTCCATGATCGTGATGAAGTTCGGCGGCACCTCGGTGGAGGACGCGAAGGCCATCGAGCGTACGGCCGTGATTGTCAAGGGACGGCTGCCCCGAAAGCCCGTCGTCGTCGTCAGCGCGATGGCCAAGGTGACCGACCAACTGCTGGCCATGGGCCGGGCCGCCGGCGCTGGCGACCGCAAAACGGCGCTCAAGCTTTCCCGCGCCCTGCGGGAACGGCACTACAACGCAGCCGGCGAATTACTCGGAACCGCTTTGTTCACCCAATTTCACAGCGATCTGGGCGTTGATTTTGACGCGCTGGATGAACTATTGCGCGGAATCGCAGCCGTGGGCGAATTGACTCCGCGAACCACCGATCATGTGGCAGCATTTGGCGAGTTGCTGTCCAGCAAAATTATCAATGCTGCATTTTCGGCGCAAGGGATGGATTCCACCCTGATTGATTCGCGAGAATGCATTGTCACGGATAACACGCACACGCGCGCCACGCCCTTATTTGAGGAAAGCAATAAGCGGCTCGAGTCAAAACTAGCGCCACTACTGGCAGGGGGCCGGGTACCGGTGATGGGCGGCTTTATCGGGTCTACAAAAGCAGGAATCACGACCACCATCGGCCGAGGCGGTTCGGATTTTTCGGCTGCCATTGTGGGTGCGGCGTTGGGTGCCGAGCGTATCGAAATATGGACAGACGTGGACGGGATGATGACGACTGATCCGAACGTGTGTCCGGAAGCGCGGCGGATCAAAGTCATTAGTTTTGACGAAGCCGCGGAGTTGGCTTATTTCGGGGCTAAGGTTCTGCATCCCGCGACCGTGCTGCCCGCGGTCCAGAAGAATATTCCCGTGTATGTGTTGAATTCCCGGAACCCGAGTTGTGAAGGCACGCGCATCAGCGCGCGCGCTCCTCGTTGCCGAAATGTTTTTAAGGCGATCGCAGCCAAAAAAAGAATAACCATCGTAGATGTGGCCGCTCCACGCATGCTATTGGCACATGGTTTCCTGAGAGCGATTTTCGAGGCTTTCGATCGGCATCGCGTGGCTGTGGACGTAGTAGCTACATCGGAGGTGAGCGTTTCGCTCACGGTGGATTCGAACGAGTCCATTCCCGCCCTGGCGGCTGACCTTGCACAATTGGCGGATGTGAAGTATGAAGGAAGAAAGGCTATCGTGTGCCTGGTGGGAGAAAATCTGCGTGAGACGCCGGGAATTGCCGCGCGCGTTTTTGGAGAATTGGCCGACGTAAAAATTCGTATGATCTCGCAAGGAGCGTCAGAGATTAATCTTACGTTTGTAATCGACGAAGATGCCGTCCCTGAGGTAGTACGGCGATTGCACAAGACATTCTTCTCGGAATTGGACCCGGAAGTATTCGCGTAGGTTTTGAATCAATCAACCCGCATAACGAGCCGCCTCAAGCGCGAAGCAGATCATGAATATTCTTATCCTAGGCCGCGGCAAGACCGGTGCGTTGGTCGCCGAAGTTGCCCGGCAGCGAAAGCACGAAGTGGTGGTCGCTGGGACTGGGGAGAACGCGCAAGGTGCGGCGCTTGCACCGGAGAAGCTGCGGTCAATCGATGTAGTGATTGATTTCACTACTCCTGAGGCAGTGCTACAGAACATTGAGGCTTGCGTCAAGGCCAAAAAGAGCATGGTGGTGGGCACCAGCGGATGGTACAGCGAGCTACCCACGGTACGACGGATGGTGAAGTCAAGCGGCATCGGTTTTCTCTATGCCAGGAATTTTTCCATTGGAGTAAATCTTTTTTTTGACGCGGTGCGATGCGCTGCCGCCGCGCTGCGTCTGGAATACTTAGGGCAGATCTTCGAGCGCCATCACGCCCAGAAAAAAGATGCTCCCTCCGGCACCGCGCTGGCATTGCAGAAAATCATCAAAGACGCCGGCGGAACGGAACTGGAAATTATCTCCTTCCGCGAGGGAGAGGTGGTAGGAATGCACGAGGTGGTGTTGAATTCCACGAACGACACAATCTATCTCTGTCACGACGCCAAGTCACGCCAGGGCTTCGCTGAAGGCGCGGTGCGCGCTGCGGAATGGCTGGCTGATAAGAAAGGTTTTTTTGATTTCAGGGAAGTTTGGCGAGAAATGTAAATCAGTCCTGACAACAAGCGGAGAGATGACATGGCGTTGACGTTGCCGGCGGGACGCTGGCGCTACTTTCCGCACAGGGTCATTCGCGCTATCTTTATTCCATGCAACTCCGTGGTTGTGGCACAGCTCTAGTAACTCCTTTCCGGCAAGACGGCTCCATTGACGAGACTGCACTTCGCAATCTGGTCGCATGGCAGGTAGAGTCCGGTATCGATTTCCTCGTTCCCTGCGGCACTACCGGTGAAACTCCGACGCTTGCGCACGACGAGTGGCTGCACGTGATCGACACTACCATCGAAGTAGTGGCCGGCCGCGTGCCCATCGTAGCCGGCGCGACTTCTAATTCAACTCACGATGCTGTCGAAAAAGCTAAAGAGGTCGCCGGGCGATCGGGCGTAAACGCGATCCTGACGGCGTCGCCCTACTACAACAAGCCGACCCAGGAAGGACAATACCGTCATTTTCGCGCCATCGCCGAAGCTGTGGACAAGCCAATCATTCTGTACAACGTTCCGGGACGCACTGGCGCTAACATCGAACCGGCAACGCTGTCACGGCTCGCCGAGGTTCCGAATATTGCTGGAGTGAAAGAAGCCAGCGGCAACATGAGTCAGATCGCGGACGTGTGCAGCGCGGTGCCGGAAACTTTTTTAGTGTTCTCTGGGGACGACGCCATCACTTTGCCGGTGATAGCGTTAGGCGGCGTGGGGATTATCTCGGTAGCCTCGAACGAAATTCCTCGTGAAATGTCCGAGATGACGCGGGCCGCATTGAACAATGATTGGGATACAGCGCGTCGTATTCAGCGCAAGTATCTGCCGCTGATGCAAGCCAACTTCCTGGAATCCAACCCACTGCCGGTAAAGGCAGTGCTGGCTATGATGGGAAAAATTGAAGAAGTTTATCGTCTGCCGCTGCTGCCGATGCGGCGCGACACTCGTTCCCGGCTGCAAAAGATCGCAACCGAAGCTGGCCTCATTGCCAGGCCGGCAGCGCCGCCGGAAGCGGCGGAATTCTATATCTACGAGAACTGGCTTGCCGGACCGCACAAAATCGTGCTGCACCGCTCCACCTGCGGCCAGTGCAACCACGGCAAGGGGCGTCCGGCAGGCCATGACCCCAATCACTCACGCTGGCATGGGCCTTATGCCACGCTTGCCGAAACACGCGAAGCATCGCACAACATGACCAGCGTACTGATCCGCAGCGAATGCAAGTGTGTGTGACGAATTTACGACTGACGATTTTCGATTGACGATTGAAACCACCTGCACTCCTAACTCGCATAGGTTTTTCAATCGTCAATCGTAAGTCGTAAATCGTACTTCCATTTATACTTCCCTTCCCATGGAATCCTTGCAATCGGCCATCGAACGCCTCGCCTCTCAGGACGAAAAGCAACTCGATCGTGATGCCCGTCAGACGTTTATGGATTTTCGCGACGAACTCACCAAGGGTAAGATTCGTGCCGCCGAGAAGATTGATGGAAAGTGGGTGGTCAACACCTGGGTGAAGCTGGGAATCCTGCTGGGATTTCGGTTGGGGGAACTCAGTGAATCGCGACTGGACGCCAGTCTTTCCTTTGTCGATAAAGACACCTACCCTGCTCGACGATTCACGGTTCGGGATCACGTACGCATTGTTCCCGGCGGATCGTCGGTGCGCCTGGGGGCGTATGTCGCACCCACGGTGATCTGTATGCCGCCCATGTTCATCAATGTGGGCGCCTACGTGGATGAAGGCACCATGGTGGACTCGCATGCCCTGGTGGGTTCGTGCGCCCAAGTCGGCAAGCGAGTGCACTTGAGCGCTGCGGCACAGATTGGCGGGGTGCTGGAACCGATCAATGCTGTGCCTGTAGTGATCGAAGATGACGTGATGGTCGGCGGTAACTGCGGCGTCTATGAAGGCACTGTAGTACGGGCCCGGGCAGTGCTGGGTGCGGGAACCATCCTGACAGGTTCAACGCCGCTGTATGACATCGTGCGCGGCCAAGTTTATCGCGCCACTGCGGAGAAGCCGCTGGAAGTTCCGGAGAATGCCGTCGTCGTTCCCGGATCGCGGGCAATAACCAAGGGACAAGCAGTGGATTGGAAATTGTCTTTGTATACGCCGGTCATTGTGAAATATCGCGACGAGAAAACGGATCAGGGTGTCGAGTTGGAGGAGTGGCTGCGCTAGATTTCGTCGTGATTTTTGGTTAGAGAATATCGACTTGTAGTTTTCTATCCAGGCTGCGGACCTGGATCTGCTTAAGGCTCTGCAACACTGCATCCGCCTCCTGTAATTCTGATTCCGGATAGGTACTGGTGAGCGCGATGGCTTTCATTCCGCCGGCGTGCGCGGATCGAATGCCGTTGGGAGCGTCTTCAATCACCAGGCAGTCCGCAGGTTTTACCTTCAAAAGTTCAGCTCCTTTGAGGTAAGGCTCAGGATCGGGCTTACCCTTCTCCACATCGTCTGCTGCTACCAGCACGCGCGGGATTGGCAAGTGGA
>DATHJP010000236.1:0-3535 GCA_035489695.1 Terriglobales bacterium | reverse complement strand
TATCCGAAACTCACGTTTCTGATTCTCAATCCCGCTGGAAAACAACCGCAGATGAGAGGGACGCTCGTCCTTACCAGAAACGGCATTCTGGAAGTATCCAGCCCCACCGCTCAACCGTGGCTTGATACCAATCTCGCCCTGACCAGAATTGAGCAAGCCGTTCGTCCGGGCCAGGTTCCTCTTTATAGTTTTCAATGGGAATTAATTGATTCGTTGCAGAAGCTGCAGGGACCCAACCTTGAAGATTATTTGCTGGCGGTGTCCGAGGCGGGAGCCTTTCACGCCGATTTGGTTTTGAGTCTGCACGACAATTTGCAAAAAGCACTGGCGCAGAACGATCCCGATGCGATCAATCGGTGGAAGCAAATGCAGCGTTATCTGGAGTTTTATTCACGCAGGATCCCTCCAGTTGAGCCTGCAGCTAACATTGGCGTCCTGGCTGGTGATTACAAAAAATCCTACGAGCCAATAAATTTATTGGCGCGCCATAATATTCCCTTCCGCATTCTGCGTCCCAGCGAGCTGACAGCGGTCCATCTCAAAGAGTTCGATATGTTGGTTGTCCTTGCAACCGCAACGCAGCAAAACGTCAAACTGATCACAGATTTTGCGGCTCGAGGTGGAATCGCGATCCTCGTTGACTTACCCGGCTCATATCCGTGGCAATCCGGTAAGCGCGTCCAAACTGGGGACCATTGGGTGACCTACTCTGTTGGGAAAGGCCGCATCATTGAGCTCACGGAGGCGGTCCCTGATCCAGAAACCTTTGCCCAGGACATTCGGCGCCTGATGGATAAGCAAAAAGTATTGATCAGTCTTTGGAATGCCTTGACCACAGTCGCGGTTCCGTATCGCGAACCTCACGCCGGTGTGACCACGCTGGAGCTCGTCAATTACGCCGAAGAGCCGCTCCGCGTCCAGGTGCAGATCAAAGGATCGTTTCATTCGATTCGATACGAGACCCCCGAACGCGGGTGTTGCGAATCACTTGCGCCCGTACAGCGTAATGGGTTCACCGAGTTCGTTATTCCGGACCTCCGGATCGGAGGGCGTGTGCACCTGAAGGAAGCGCGTGCCGGCGAGCAGCATACTTCAACGAGTGCGAAGTAAACTCCAAGACTGATTTGCGGGGGGCTGCTTCTACCTGAATCGCCGGATCATCAGAGTGTGACGATCCGATCGATAGAGGCCCAGTGCATAAATGGCGGGCTTGCCTTTGGTCGAATAAATTACCTGGCGAATTCTAATGAGCGGAAGACCCCGCGCAATGCCTAGAAGTTGTGCAGTTCGCGGATCCGCGGCGGTAGCATCAATTTCTTCGTCGGCGTAAGCCAGTTCAAGGCCGTAATCGCGCTGCAGGATCGAAAACAGCGAACCGCGTTCCAACGGCGCGCGAGTCAAGCCGGAAAACTCGGCGGCTGCCAAATAACAAGTCTCCAAACAGAACGGCTCTTCTGCTCCTTGTCTAAGCCGCTCCACTTTGAGCAGGCGACTACCGGCAGGCAACGCCAACCGCGCCGCAATATCCTGTTCCTTGCCGATAACGTTGCAAGAAAGAACTTTTGAGTGCACCGGCAAACTGCGAGTCGCCATCTGCTCACTGAAACTGACTAACTTATTAAAGTGAATTTTCGGAGGAGCCACGAAAGTGCCCGCGCCACGGCGCCTCTCGACCATGCCCTCTTGTTCGAGCCCAGCCAATGCGTGTCGGGCAGTCATCAGGCTCACATGATGAATCTTCGCCAACTCTCTTTCGGAATCGACCGCGTCCCCGGTTTTCAACTGTCCGGTTTCAATGCGTTTCAGGATTGCGCCTTGAATTCTCCTGTAGGCTGGTGTTCCGTTGCCGTGGTTTTCTGACATAACTGCTCTTAGTGAGGTCGCAGTATACAACGATGTGCTATAGAGCTCTACATTTTTAGGATCAAGGTACGGATTGCCAGTTGGGTTCTTCCTCTTGCTGGCGTATGCAAAGCGAGTCAGCTCAGCAATCAATTTATGCCAGTTAAGAGCTTTCCCCACTCAAAACTGAGTTCTTAAGTGCACGCCGCGCACTTGTTACTTCTTCCAATATTTGAATGTTTGGCAGTCGTCCTTCTGTTTCTCATAGGACGCGATTTGGGGTCAGTTGGTGAGAGAGACTGAGGGAACCTTCGCTGCCAGCGAAAAACTTGCTACCCGCTTCACTTTTTTCTTGACGGTGATATGCGATGTGCTATATAGCATGAGCCCATTGGAATTCACACCACAGTGGGGTGGTGTACCTAAGGCGCCTTCCAGGAGGTCCGTGATGCGACGTGCGATCAGTCTTGACAAGTTTTTCTCTCTAACATCTTTAGCTTCGTTGGCATTGGTTCTTGTTTGCCTAACAACGGTTCTGCTGTTGTGTGGAGCGAGTTCCGCTTTCGCTCAAGAAGTGACCGCTTCGATCACGGGTACGGTCGCGGACCCTAGTGGTGCGGCCGTGTCCGGAGCCACGGTCACCGCAAAGTCGGTGGAGCGCGGTCTCCTTTACACCGCCGTGACCAACGACTCCGGTATTTATCGCATCGCGCAACTCCCGGTTGGCAAGTATGAAGTCAAAGTCGAAAAGCAAGGGTTCGCCTCGGCCTCGGTCCCGGAATTTGTCCTCTCGTTGAATCAAGTCGCCCGTATCGACGTTGGAATGAAAGTGGGCCAGGTGAGCGAAACGGTGGAAGTAACCGGCGCAACGCCCGCCTTGGAAACAGAAGTCACGCAGGTCGATACCGTTATCAATGCCGCAACTAACGACAATCTTCCGCTCGCCTCACGCAATTACGTCCAACTGACTCTACTTGCACCGGGGTCTGTAACGACCAATCCGGCCAGCTTCACCAGCGGCAACAATACCGATTTTTATAGCGGCCGTCCGTTGATCAATGGCAACCGCGAGCAAGCGAACAATTTCTTGCTCGACGGCATGGATAACAACCAGGTGTCGGATAACCTGCTGGGTTACACGCCGGCCCCCGATGCCATCCAGGAGTTCAACCTGATTACCAGCAACGCCCCGGCGGAATTCGGAAACTTCCAGGGGGGAATTGTCAATGCGACCATCAAGTCCGGAACCAACCAGTACCACGGCGATGTTTGGGAGTTTTTCCGCAACGACGTCTTAAATGCGAACAGCTGGTCGAATAATGCCAACTCGCTTCCCAAGGCCAAACTACGCTGGAATATGTTTGGCGCTACCTTGGGCGGACCAATTATCAAGAACAAACTTTTCTTTTTTGCTGATTACCAGGGCCAGCGCTTTAATATCCCAAGCTCATCGAGTAAAAATACCGTCTTCACCGCCGCTGAGCGCACCGGGGACTTTGGCGATATCTGCACGTCGGGCTTTGACTCTGCTGGACTCTGCACTGGGACGGGTCAGTTATATAACCCGTGCGCATCCTTTAGCGCCCCGTGCACTCCTTCTTCACCCGCTGCGGCGAATCGCAGCCTCAACCCATTCCCGAACAACGTAATTCCCGGTGTGATGATCAGCCCGGTAGCGGGCAACCTCTTCGGT
>DATHJP010000235.1:0-7498 GCA_035489695.1 Terriglobales bacterium | reverse complement strand
CTCAAAAGTGGGACTACTGCAAACGAAAGAAAGCTTTTACGCATAAGCCACACCCCCGCAGACAGAATCCGGCATCGGGCTTGGATGACATCTGCACAGCCATGGTTTGTCTAGGATGTGTGCGCCTGAAAGGATTTTTCGCCAGATTTGATAGGGGTACCTGGTCGCGGCAAGGGGTTAGAACGAATATCCTGGCGGAAGGTGACCAGGCAAGCCACCACAATCAGAACAATCCAGCTTAGGAAGAAAAGCTGGCTCAAGTCCATCAAAGATGAATAGAGCAGATCCATAAAGCTAGTGGCCAGTTGCCAGTGGCCAGTTGCGTTGCTGATCACTGACCACTGAGCACTGACCACTTGTCCCGCGGCGCTGCAATTGCTCTTTTCCAGTAAGACGTTTGTAGTTCGCCAGAATTTGCGTTACAGCATTCAGACGGCCGAGAGTGGTCAAGCGTAGATCCGTCATCGCCTCTTCGATCTGCGCCATCCAGGATTCCACAGCGGTTTCGACTCCACATGCCATCTCTCTGGCAACAGCATCGACGAAGTTGCTTGTGCTTACCAAAGCGATTACACGCCTTTCCTTGTTAGTGGTCAGTGGCCAGTGGTCATTGATCAGTCGACCCCACTAACAACTGACCACTGGCCACTGACCACTTGCTCTTAAAAAAACGGGGAAGGCTCACCAACCTTCCCCAGGCTCACTACTGGTTAGGTGTCTGATCTTGCTGTTGATTCTGCTGGTTCTGCTGTTGCTGGTGATGTCCCATGCCGCCGTGCCCGTGTTTATCCATGAGTTGCGTCATCTTGGTTTTCTGATCCGGAGTCAGGATCTGGAACAGCGCAGAATGGATGCGCGCCTTCTCCACGATGAGGTCAGTCATGGTCTGAGCCTGTTGCGAAGCCACTGTCCGAACCTTGGTTTCGTCGAAGGTGCCGCTGGTTTCAAGCTGCTTCAACGCTTCGTGTCCCTGCTTCATCTGCTGGGACAAGGAGTCTAGCGTAGGCTTCTCTTTGGCAAAGATGTCTTTGGCTTGGGCTTGCTGCGCTTCGTTAAGGTTCAGGTATTTGGTGAGGAATTCCAATGCGTGTTCACTGGTCATGGCATCGCCGTGCATGCCATGCATGTGAGCCCGCTTGACGGTTTGCGAGACGCCGACTGCAACCAGCAAAATGAGAACAAGCGCCCCAATCAGTATCTTGATACGATTCGATTTCATTATGCCCCCAGAGACGTCCCCGTTGCCGTGAACGTCCGATTTTGTCTTTCAATGATAAGAACACTTTCGCGCGTCGCGCGCAGTAAAGAGTCAGTCAACCGGAGTAAAGTTTTGTAAAGCGTACTCATAGCGTTACCTGTGGGTTGTAAAACTATTATGAGAACTGTGGATCGCATTCTTGTCATCGACGACGACGTAGAACTTTGCTCTCTGGTCAGCGAGTATCTGCAGCCCGAGGGTTTTCAAGTGGAATCCGTTCACGACGGGGAACGAGGCTTGGATCGCGCATTGAGTGGAGATCACCTGTTGATCGTGCTGGATGTGATGTTGCCCACGATCAACGGCTTTGAAGTGTTGCGACGAATCCGTCGCACTTCACGCATCCCTGTGTTATTGCTCACGGCTCGCGGCGAAGACGTCGACCGGATTGTGGGATTGGAAATTGGCGCCGACGACTATCTTCCCAAACCGTTCAATCCTCGTGAACTGGTCGCGCGTATTCGCGCCATTCTTCGCAGAACACGAAGCCCGGAACCAGCGCGGGAGACACAAATCCCCGAAATGATTCGCGTCGGGGACATCGAACTCGATCCTGCCACTCGGACTGTACGTCACGCCGGCAAACCGGTGGATTTGACTTCAGTGGAGTTCAATCTGCTGCAAGTATTGCTGCGCGAAGCCGGCCGCGTAGTCACGCGGGAGGATCTCGCGAGCTCCGTGTTGAGCCGCAAATTTTCTCCTTTTGACCGAAGCATTGATATGCACGTCAGCAAGGTGCGTAAGAAACTCGGCGATGTCGATGGCGGCACCGACCACATCAAGACTGTCCGCGGCGTGGGTTACATCTTTACCCGTCCTCGCGACACTGGTGTTCGGGATGACGCTGGGCGTGGAGTCAAATGAGAAGCCTGTTTCTTAAGATTTTCCTCTCCTTCTGGGTGGCGCAAGCCCTGTTCCTGGTGCTGGCAGTTCTGGTGACGTTGGCAATACGCCAGCAAGCAGAATCCGCGTGGGACGCCGAACAAGCCCAAGTCCTGAACCAGGCGGTACAGGCGTATGAGAGCGGAGGCCAAGCAGCTCTCGCCAGTTATCTCGACCAGGTGCGTCAGTCCCAACATGTGCGCGCTTATCTTTTGAATGAAAACGACCAGGAACTCTCGGGACGAAGATTGCCAGAGTGGGCGAAAGAAGGAGGGCGTTGGCGCCCTCATCCACCCCCCGGAGACTTTCTGGGATGGATGATGCCAACGCGCCCCCAGCGGCAGTCCATTACTTCCGCGAGCGGGCATCGCTACACGTTGGTGGTGCTTCCACCTCCACATGGACCTTTTGGAGATCCGGGCATACATGGGCTTGGAATTTTCATCGCTATTGTTTCTTCCGGCCTGGTTTGTTATCTGCTCGCTATACTTGACCTCTCCGGTAGTGCGACTCCGCGCCGCCACCCAAAAGCTGGCGGCCGGAGATCTGACTGCCCGCGCCGGCGTGCCCCGGCCTGGACGACACGATGAACTCGCCGAATTGGTACGCGACTTCGACACTATGGCGGATCGTCTGGAAAAATCAGTGAAAGCCCAGGCACGATTGCTGAATGATATTTCTCACGAACTGCGCTCCCCGCTGGCGCGCTTGAATGTGGCGTTGGGACTAAGCCGCCAGCGCAGCGGACCTGAAGCTCAAAGCTCGCTGGAGCGCATCGAGCTCGAAGCCGATCGTCTTAACGAGCTGATTGGGAGACTGCTCACCATTGCGCGGCTTGAGAGCGGCGATCAAGCCATGCAGAAAGTCCCTATCCGCTTGCAAGAACTCATTCGCGAAATCGCCCAGGACGCCGAATTTGAAGCTCAAAGCCGCAAGTGCCATGTCGACGTAACCAAGGTGGATGACTGCATGGTGATGGGCGATCCGGCACTGTTGCGCAGTGCCATCGAAAACGTGGTGCGCAATGCAATCCATTACACGCGCGAAGGCACGGACGTGCAGATCCGTGTAGAGTGCCGCTACGGAGCAACCGGCACGGAAGCGGTCATCAAGATTTCCGACTCTGGTCCCGGCGTGCCCGACGAAGCGCTGGACAAACTGTTTCAACCTTTTTATCGCATCGACGACGCTCGTGGTCGACAAACCGGTGGCGTCGGACTGGGACTGGCCATTACCGAGCGCGCGGTCCGCTTGCATGGTGGAACTATCCAGGCCAGCAATCGAAACGAGGGCGGCCTGATGATCGAGATCCGTTTGCCGGCGCTTACGGCCAAAACCGAAATCGGCTAGAGCGGCGGCACGTTATTGAATGGCATGCCATTGGATGGCGCATTATTGGGTGGAGTGTTTTCGGGTGGCGTGTTTTTGGGTGGCGCAGCGCTTCAGCGCTACGATTCAGGCTGACTGCGCGCGGCTTTAGCCGCCAAAGAAGTAAGTCGCGGGCAACTTGTAAGCACCCCGCGGGTTCCAATCACTATCTGAAGTTTGCTCTTCCTATGCATTCCTGATACACAAATTGAGGTTATCCTGAAACGCTTTTCCTAAATATTGAGGAGAGAGAATGCGGATGAAGTCTGGCACCTGGGTTTGTCTTCTACTTCTGGTTGGACTGGGCTTTTTGATTAGCTGTTCTAGCAACAACTCTTCTTCATCAGGCACCGGCGTCCTTTACGTGACTACGCAGGGCGATGCTTTAGTCACACCTTTCAGCGTGGATCTGAATACGGGTAGCATCGCCTCATTAGGCACCGGAGTTGGTACCGGTAGCACACCGGCAGCGATCATTTTGACTCCAACCGAGGACGCAGCCTTCGTGGCCAATCGCGATTCAAATGACATTTCCCGCTACACCGTCAAGTCGGATAACACCCTGACGGCGGTCGCTGGTAACACCATTGCGGGAATTGCGCCGGTCGGTATGGCGGTTGACTCCGCAGGTCACTTCCTGTTCGTGGCCAACCGCGGATCAGACGACATCTCGGTATTTTCCATCGGCTCGGGTGCCAGTCTGACCGAGATCGCTGGCTCGCCGTTCCCAGCGGAGCCGAATCCCGTTGCTGTCAGGGCTTCCGGCAGTTTCTTGTATGTGGCGAACGACGTCAGTGGCGTAGTCTCAGCTTATTCGTTCGACTCAGCATCCGGAGCGCTTTCGGCTGTACCCGGTCCATCGTTCACAGCGGGCACCACTCCTTCCGGAGTTGCGGTGACTCTGGACGGAAAATTTTTGTACGCCACCAACTCAGGTTCAAACAACGTCTCCGCTTTCACCATCAATTCAGATGGCAGTCTGACCACGATCTCGGGCTCTCCGTTTTCGGCGGGCATTGGCCCCCTCTCGCCACGCGTGGACCCTTCCGGACAGTTCCTTTATGTGGCTGATCAGCAATCCAACCAGGTCTCTGGATACAAGATCAGTTCGAGCACAGGAATTCTGACGGCACTTTCTACCCCCACCATCTCTACTGGAGTGAATCCGGTCTGGCTCGCGATTCATCCTGGAGGAGTGTACCTGTATGTGGCGAATAACGGCGGCGCGACGATCTCCGCATACAAAATCGATACCACTAGTGGAGTTCTGGGCGTGGTGGGATCTCAGTTCACGACCGGGGGCCAGCCTTCAGCGATTGGGTTGAAGTAAGTTCAGAATTTGGCGGACGTTTTAGGTCGGCACCTTCAGAATCAAATATCCGCCCGCTAACCCAAAAATCAGGTCCGGAGACCATGCCGCCAGTATCGGAGGCAACTGGCTGACGTTTCCCATGGCTTCGAACAGGTTCGAAACCACCGTATAGACCACCGCAATACCCACAGCGACGGCCACGCCCGTGATGGCGCCACGCTTTGAAGTGGAAAGCGAGAAGGGAACTGCCAGCACCGCCATCACCAGCGCGATGAATGGGAAAGCAAACTTCTTCTGTAATTGCACTTTCAGCCGAACCACATCAAAACCACTCTGCTGCAGATCGTGGATATAGCGGCGCAGTTCTTCGTAGTTCATTTCGGAAGATTGTTTTACTTCCTTCTTGAAGTAAACCGGAGGCTCATTGATAGCCGCGAAAGTGGAAACGTCAAAAGTCCGGTAGTTCTCAATGGCAGGACCGCGCAGCGTGCGCTCCCAGCCCTGCTCGCAAACCCAGCGCTGCAAATTGCCTTCCCAATGCGCCCGCTCGGCGTAGACCCGATGGGTCAATTGAAAAGTCGCCGGATCAAACTGGAATACTGACAGGTTGGCGAACTGATCGCGTTCAGAATCAAAAAATCGGTAATAGTAGATGCTCGAGTGCTGCCCGAAAATCCACTTGCGCTCAGGATTGAGATAAGTTTGCGCCGGTTTACCCTTGATCAAGCTGCGCAGCGCGTCCTGCCGTTTATTGGCATGGGGCAGATAGAACTGGTCGAAGAAAAAAAGCCCTGTGGCCAGCAGGCTCGCCACTACCAGTACAGGCAGGACGATGCGGTAGATGCTAATCCCGGTAGCTTTAATCGCGATGATTTCGCTGGAGCGCTGCATCAGCCCGAAAGTGATGAGAACAGCAAGCAATACGGCCAGGGGAGTGATGTTGTAGAGAAAGTAAGGCGAGACGCTGAGGAGGTATTCTCCCACCACCAGGGGCGAGATCTGATTTCTAAGAATGTCTCCCAACAGTTCAAAGAGAGTGAAGATCAAAATCAATATCAGAAATGTAGCCAGGATCATCAGCAGATAAGCGATGAAGTCCTGCATCACATAGTCGTCCAGGATCATAGGAAAGCGGGCGCTAAACACACGCCAGCGGCTGGCCGCGCGCTTAAAAACATCTTCGGGAGGGCTGGGACGGATCAGGATTCCTCCGCCTTCTTGCAATCCCGCTTTAAAGGGATGCCACAGACTCCGTAGTGGTGCGATGTCAAGAGGTTTACGTTCTGCCCGCCAAAGTAGAAACGCGCCGGCCAGAAGGAACACGATATTCGCCAGCCAGACACCCAACCCCGGCGACACCTTTCCCTGCCGCGCCAATGAAACTCCCACCAGAGAAAGCGAGTAATAAGCAAATACCAGCACGATGGTCAGAACGAAACCCGTGGACTTGCCGCCTTTTTTCGACGACAACCCCAGCGGGATACCTACCAGCGCGAGTACCAGGCAGGCCGTAGGTAGTGCAAAGCGGCGATGGAACTCGATCCAGTACCACCGCGCCATATATTTTTTTACTCTGCCGGCCTCTACCGGCAACTGCCTTGTGCCTAATTCCGCCACCGGCACGGATGCCTGATCTTCTTTGTTTTCGGCCTGCGGCACGAGGATTGGAATATCTGTCTGCTTAAAAGTTGAAATCTGGTATTGGTCGGGAATCTTGGGATCGGTCTCGTGCGTCGCACCATCGCTCAAGTGCAAGTGAAGGGTGTCCGTACCCTCGCTCACCAGGATGCCTTGCTGCGCCAAGGTGATTCTGGGCGCAGAGGGCGTGCTGATGTCCGCAATGAATACTCCCTTCCAGATCGCTGCTCCCTGAGCGCTCTTCACGTCCTGGACATAAAGTACTAGTTGAGGAAAGCCTTCGTAAAATACGCGTGGCTGGATCTCAAACGAAGCTTGTGAAGTCTTGAGCCGATCCTGCAGGCGCCCGAGCGCCGCCTGCGACCGGGGCGCCAGGTAAACCCCATTCACCAGAGCCAGGAGCCAGGCTACGACCGCAAAGATGGAAACGATTCGCAGGAAAGTCCACACCCCGATGCCACTAGCCCGCATGGCCGTGATCTCGCTATCGGCAGCCAGCCGGCTAAGTCCGATCAGTATGCCCACCAGGACACCCATCGGAATGGTGTAGATCAACGCCACCGGCACGGTGTAGAAGAAAATTTCGGCGACGCTGGGAAGTGGCGCGCTATTGCGGACGACCAGTTCGAGAATTCGTCCCAGATCGCGAGTGAACAGGACGAAGGTAAACACTCCCACTCCGATCAAGGCGTGAGAAGTAACTTCGCGCAAGATGTAGCGGGTCAGAATCCGCATGGGCACTGGTGAAAGCGAGTCTAGCACGATGTCGCAAACGGATTCCTCCGCTCATCCCAACTCTCGAGGGTGCCCCGCTCAAGCTCTGCTTGGGCGGGGGTTTTGACTTTGATCGAATTACATTGGAGCGGGAGCAAGCTGGTAATCCTTTCGACTTCTCTCAGGGCGAGTTTTTTCAACCGTGCGGTCACAGTAGAAAATCCCCGCCCAAGCAGAGCTTGAGCGGGGCACCCTCGAGAGTAGATCAGCTCGCCGGTCACCACCGTCCTCAGCAATTGGAATCTGTCGTGCAAGGACATTCATGA
>DATHJP010000234.1:0-3921 GCA_035489695.1 Terriglobales bacterium | reverse complement strand
TTCAGCTTTGGCACCGCGTCGAAGGTCTCGAGATCGCTGAAGGTGATGACAAAGAAGGCATTGCTCAATTTCTCGCACGCAACTCAGAGCTGAGCAGGGTCGCACTCGATGGATCGACAATTGTTGGAGTCGCCTTGTGCGGCCACGATGGACACCGCGGACACATCTACCATCTGGCGATTGATCCTGCCTATCAGGGATGCGGACTGGGCAAGCGTCTGCTGGACGAATGCCTCGATGGGCTCCGCAAGACCGGAGTGAAACGCGTTATTATCATGGTGGCCGACGATAACCGGCGTGGCACGAAATTTTGGGCGCGTTGCGGTTGGGAGAAAATTCCTGGCGCTATCCTGATGGGAATTGATCTTTAAAACAAAGCTCAGCGATTGGCGATTCAAACGTCGTTAGGCATCATCTACAACGTGTGAAAGTACGCGGCAGACATTTTCAAACCATATGGCTTAAGCCGGAGGATCAAAGCGTGGTGCAGCTGATCGACCAGCGATTTTTGCCGCATCGTTTCGTGATTGAAGAAATCCGCACCGTTCAGCAGATGGCGGAGGCAATTCGTGAAATGCATGTCCGCGGAGCGGGACTAATCGGCGCAAGCGCGGGGTACGGGATGTATCTGGGAGCCGTTGAGGCTGCGGCGAATGTTGCCGCCGGCGAATTCGATGACCACCTGGCTCGCGCCGCGGCACAACTCAGGACCACAAGGCCCACGGCGATCAATCTTTCCTGGGCGACCAACCGGCAGCTAAAGAGCATCGCCAAAGGAAAAACCACCAAAGAGAAGGTCGCGCTTGCTCTGCGCACTGCGAATCTGATTGCAGAAGGAGACAAGGAGCATTGCCGAATGATCGGCCATTACGGGTTGGAGCTTGTCCGGGAAATCGCTCAAAAGAAGATGGGAAGACCGCTTAACGTGCTCACGCATTGCAATGCCGGATGGCTCGCGTTCGTCGATTATGGTTCCGCGACAGCGCCGATTTATGCCGCGCACCACAGTGGCTTGCCGGTCCATGTATGGGTGGCTGAGACCAGACCCAGAAATCAGGGATCAAAACTTACGGCCTGGGAACTAGGCGAGCATGGCGTGCCGCATACGGTGATCGCCGACAGCGCAGCAGGTCACTTGATGCAACGCGGCGAAGTCGATCTGGTGATTGTTGGAACGGACCGCACTACTTACACGGGTGATGTTGCAAACAAGATCGGGACATATTTGAAAGCCCTGGCGGCAAAGGCCAACAATGTTCCTTTCTACGTAGCGCTGCCTTCGACTTCGATTGATTGGGAAATGCGGGATGGGTTGAAAGAAATTCCGATCGAGCAGCGCGGCGCGGAAGAGATAAGACACGCTGATGGATGGTCGGATGGGCAACCGGTCGAAGTGCGCATTGCGCCGGAGAAAAGTCCCGCCGCAAATTATGGATTTGACGTTACGCCCAGGCGATTGGTCACCGGACTGATTACCGAGCGCGGAATATGCGAACCAAACGAGACAAGCATCCGCGCCCTTTTTCCCGAGCAAGCGCCATGAGCGATTACGTAAAGTTCAGGTATGAGCGCGCAGCTTCAGAGCTCGCGCCATTCGCAGGAGTTTTTGAATTGAACGCATGCAGGCAGAAACTTCTTGAGCGTCGACTAATCGGCGTGGACTCAAGCGGCATCAGCTTTGGCAACATCAGTATGAGGGACGGTGTGACCAATAATTTTTATATCACGGGTTCGGGAACCGGTGGAATCCGGGAACTGGTGCTGGCGGATTGCGCGAAAGTGGTGGCTTGCGATTTCGGAAGGAACTCGCTTCGATATGAAGGGTCAACGAATCCTTCATCGGAATCATTTACCCATGCTGCAATTTACGAAGCCGATGCAAGAGTCGCGGCGGTTATTCATTGCCACGACTCAACACTGTGGGCGGCCCTTCTAAATGAAGCTCCGACAACCTCGAACGCCGTTGCATATGGCTCGCCAGAAATGGCGTACGAAACAATGCGTTTGTTCAGGATTACAGATGTCCAAACCAGAAAGATTTTGGTGATGGCGGGGCACGAGGGAGGTATTGTCACGTTCGGCGGAAATCTCGAAGAGGCATTTACAGTTCTGATGCATGAACGAAATGGTATCGTCTCGTTGCGTTGACGCCCCGTTTCAGGAACGTACTGCTGCGCGTTATGACGGATGAACTTCCTGAACCAAACCAGGAGCCGGTCGTTACCCGCCGAAGTTTTCTTGGGACGAGTCTGGCAACTGGAGCCGCGCTTTTAGCGGGGAAATCCGATGTAATCTTCGGAGCTCAACCATCAAAGAAAATGGCCGCAAACACGACTTTTACTTTGGGTGGTGATCTGACAGTCAACCGGCTCGGTTTTGGCGCGATGCGCGTTACCGGTCAAGGCATTTGGGGGTGGCCGCCTGACCGGGAGAAAGCGCTCAAAGTTCTCAGACGCGCCGTCGAGCTGGGTGTGAACCTCATTGATACAGCAGACTCATACGGGCCGGATACAAGCGAACTGCTCATAGCAGAAGCGCTTTATCCTTATCCCAAAGGACTCGTTATCGCGACAAAAGGCGGTCTGACACGGCCAGGGCCCAGCCAATGGGTGCCAAACGGGCGACCTGAACATCTCAAACAAGCTGTCGACGGGAGTCGGAAGCGGCTGCGCCTCGAGCAAATCGATTTGTATCAATTGCACACGGTCGATTCCAAGGTACCTCTTGAGGAATCGCTCGGCGCGCTCAAGCAAATGCAGGATGCTGGGAAGATTCGGCACATTGGATTATCGAACGTGGACCCAGACGAAATCGCGCGGGCACGCAAGATTGTTCCGATCGTGAGTGTGCAGAACCGGTACAACATTGAGGATCGGGAATCGGAGAACGTTTTGGTGTATTGCGAGAAAGAGAATCTTGGGTTTCTGCCGTGGTTCCCCATCGGAGGAGGCAGCGGATTGAAACCCGAAAACCCGCTGAATGTGGCGGCAAAGGCACACGGCGTCAGCGTTTTCCAAGTCGCGCTGGCCTGGCTCCTGGAGCGATCACACGTGATGCTGCCGATCCCAGGGACATCGTCTGTTGCGCATTTGGAAGAAAACGTCGCTGCCGCAAAGCTCAAGTTAACTCCCGAAGAATGGAAAGCGATTGATGGTCTCGCCCTTTGAGAATCAGAGGATCCTGAAAGGTTACTCACAGGACGGCTCTCCCACTGCGGGAAGACGATTTCTGCAGCGCGCGAAGCTTTACGTCGCTGGTGTAGGAGTGGGCGTCGGCGTAAGGAAGGGAAACGGGGTAGGACTGATGAATGGAAAGGGAGTAGGGCTGAGGAACACAATGTTTGAGCCAGCTCCTCCACTGCCTTCGTTGGATTCTTTTTTATAGGTGATGAACAGCGTTGCACCCGCCACTGGCGCGACTGTCACTTGCGCAGGACCCGCTATTACCACTCGGTTACTAATTTCCGGGGGACTTTGCGAATTCGCTCCTGTACTAAGGTCGGTCCGAGTCGCCGTGAGAACGTTGGCCGTCCCACTATTTTCATCACCCATGAGCGTGACCGAAACGACGCCCCGATCAGTTCCTGCTTCCTGAGAAAAATTCGTGATCTTAAGAAAGTGATCCTCAGGAACATTGATCATCAGCGGCGAGCTAGAGCTGGTGACAATCCTGCTCTTGAAAGGATTGGCAAACGCGAAGCTTGCCGCAACCAGTATAACGAGGACGACCACCCATCGGACAGCAACCGTTTTCATGCTTCAAGAGATACACGCGGTCCTCGCGTCAGCAAGCGGGAAATGGCGTTCGCGCCCTACGCACAAGGCGACAATCTTGTCGCTGGAAATTGTTATGACGGGCCACGTGGTTCATCCGGCCGCGACGCAGACCAAATTCGTGCTACATTGAGCGCATGAGCAGCTT
>DATHJP010000233.1:0-10249 GCA_035489695.1 Terriglobales bacterium | reverse complement strand
AGGCGCGACGATCGCTACAACTATCTCTACAGCGAAAACGAACTGACTGACTGGAAAGATAAAATCGAACGTATCGCCCGCAAAGCGGAAGTTACTTATGTGATCACCAACAATCACTTCGAAGCCAAGGCGGGAGTGAATGCGCTGCAGTTGAAGCACATGTTGACAGGACAACGTGTGAAGGCGCCGGAAACGCTGTTGCGGCATTATCCGGAGCTTAAGAATTTTGCCGATCCGCTGGGTGACATTTCTAATTCCAACCTGTCATTGCTTGCCTAGAACTGAATCCTGCTGGGGAACTTTCCCCCGACCACATCCGTAACACTCTCAGTGGCTAGTGGTCAGAGCCAAACGGGCCGAGTCGAAACTGGCCACCGACAACTGGCCACTGTCCACTGGTTTACTAACGTTTGGCTAGTTGCCACGTCCAATAGGAAACAACAGGAGAGTGGGTTATGGATGCGAAATACAATTACATCATTGACAGCATGAAGTGGCGGATTGCATTAAACATGGCGGGTTTTACGTTGTGGCTGGTAACGGCTTTTACGTTGCTGAAAGTGGCGGTGCGGTAGGAGTTGCCGGCGGGGCCGCCAGCGCTACGGTTGGGGTTCTAACTAGCCGCTAGCCACTAATCACTAGCCACTGGGTTTTCCGCGACTTCTACTTTGGGAGCGTAGTGGGATTCCACGTAGTCGTCCAGAATTTGAAAAAACTCCTCGACGATTCTGTCGCCCTTCAGCGTGGTGAACAGGCGTCCATCGACATAAACCGGCGCCTTGGGCTCTTCGAATGTTCCCGGCAGCGAGATACCGAGACTGGCGTGTTTTGATTCGCCAGGGCCATTGACTACGCAGCCCATCACGGCGACTTTCATTTCTTCGACTCCGGTGTAGCGTCCCTTCCAGACTGGCATTTGTTCGCGCAAGTAAGATTGGATCTGCTCCGCCATTTCCTGGAAGAAAGTGCTGGTGGTGCGGCCGCATCCTGGACACGCGGTGACTTGCGGGGTGAAGCTGCGAATTCCGAGGGATTGCAAAATCTGTTGAGCGACCCGCACTTCCTCCGTGCGATCGCCACCGGGCGCGGGAGTCAGCGAGACGCGAATGGTGTCGCCGATACCTTCCTGCAACAGCACACCCAGAGCGGCGCTGGAAGCGACGATACCTTTTGCTCCCATACCGGCTTCGGTCAATCCCAGATGCAGGGGGTAATCGCAGCGCATGGCCAGCGAGCGGTAGACGTCGATCAAATCCTGCACGCCGCTGACTTTTGCGCTCAAAATAATCTGCTCGGGACGCAAGCCGTATTGTTCCGCCAGCTTCGCCGAAGTCAGCGCGCTGACTACCATGGCTTCCATAGTGACTTCGCGGGCATCTTTTGGCTCGGGCAAGCGTGAGTTCTCGTCCATCATGCGGGTGAGCAACGCTTGATCGAGCGATCCCCAGTTGACGCCGATGCGTACTGGCTTCTGATTTTCGACCGCGACTTCGATCATGGTGCGGAAATTGGAGTCGTCTTTTCTGCCGATGCCGACATTTCCGGGATTGATTCGATACTTGGCGAGGGCGCGAGCGCAGTCAGGATATTTCTTCAGCAGGATGTGTCCGTTGTAATGAAAGTCGCCGATGATGGGGACAAGCACATCTTGACGCTCGAGCTGCTCGACAATGGGGGCGACCGCGGCCGCAGCTTCGTCGTTATTTACGGTGACTCGAACCAGTTCGGAACCGGCACGGGCCAACGCCGCGACTTGCTTGACCGTAGACTCGATGTCGGCGGTATCGGTGTTAGTCATCGACTGCACCACAACTGGTGCATCGGAGCCTACGCGCACTCCGCCAATCGACGCCGTAACGGTTTTCCTACGCTGGATATTAGCCATGCGGAAACTCTAGTTTAGCATGCGGATGTAGGTGCTAAGGACCATGCAAAGGATAGAGACAGGATTTGCTTTCCACAAATCTTGAACCACAGAGGATACAGAGGTACACAGAGGAAAGAAGCGGCTAGTACTAATCACTAGCCACTAGCCACTGCCTTTAAGGCAATCTCTGCATCATTCCTGGAAGCGTTTTCGCCAGATCGTTGTAAATCACCATCACGGCGAACAACACCAGGAAGACGAATGCAGCCTGATAGATTCGCTCTTTGATGGGTAGGCTGATGTCGCGGCGCATCAAACTCTCCACGAACAGCAGCAGAATGACACCGCCGTCGAGAATGGGAATGGGCAGCAGGTTAAAGATGCCGAGGTTCAAGCTGATCGCGGCCGTGAGGCCCATCAGTGGAGTCCAGCCTTTTTCACTGGCGGCTTGTCCGGCGGCGCGGCCGATGCCGATTGGCCCCTCAACGGTGCGGAGCGAGACTTTGCCGCGCACCAGTTTTTGCAGCAACTCGAGGATTAACATCGAACTCTTTTTATTGTCTTCGATGGAACGTTGGAAAGCTTCAGCGAGAGGCAGTTTCCCTACCTTGGTAGGAATGCTCTGGATGCCAATGCGATAACGTTTCTCTTTTGCGCCTTGGACGTCGGCCAGGACTGGCTGCAGAAGGAAAGTCATTGGTTTCCCGTCGCGAAGTACGGTCAGCTCAACCGGTTTGCCTTTGGTCTGCTTGAGGGCCTGGATCATGGCGGCAATGGCGGGTACTGGTTTGCCATCAAGGGCGACGATTACGTCTCCTTCTTTTACTCCGGCCTTTTCCGCCGGCATGCCTGGCTCAAGATCGGTTACGGTATTGGGCTGGTCTGCAACCCATCCCACGTAACCCATTTGCGATGTGCCAGCAGCTTCGGGCACGATCGTAGTTTCAAGCTGCTTGTTGCCCCGCTGGAATGTAATCTCCAGCGGCTGATCAGGATTGAGCATCACTTTGGGATCGACTTGTTCCCAAGTGGGATTTTGTATGCCGTCGATTCGGGTGATGCGGTCACCCATCTGTAATCCCGCTTTGGCGGCAGGCGAGTCCGGTTCGACCCATGCAACCACCGCGGGCTGATCCATGTATACCGGATATTCGAAGTGGATCATGTAAACCACGGTGAGCAAGCCGATGGCAAGCAAGATGTTCATGGCTGGACCGGCGATGGCGATGATGAAACGATGCCAGCGCGGGTGCGACATGAACTCCGCGGGATCTCCAGTGCGGGCGTCCATTGGATTCTCGCCACTCATCTTGACGTAGCCGCCCAAGGGAATTGCGGCGATGCGGTAGTCGGTCTCGCCTCGGCGAAATCCGAGGAGACGTTTACCAAAACCAATGGAGAAGACTTCCACGCGCACGCCCAACAACTTGGCGGCGGCGTAGTGTCCAAATTCGTGGATCAGGATCATGAATCCCAGAACCACAGCTACGGCAGCAACGGCTATTAAGAATCCCGACATAAATGTTGTGTTATTCCCCTCGCAATGCTGGTGACGGACGCAACCCAACAGACCTGCCACTCACCTGCTGAACTTTCTCCTGTGCGACCCCGCGCGCCCCGGCATCTGCTTCTAGTATTCTATTTATAGATTCCAATTTGCTACTTTTCGTTTCATTAAGGACCATTTCTATAACGGTAGTAATCTGATCGAATCGGATGCGGCCATCCAAGAACGCGGCCACAGCGACCTCGTCCGCCGCATTGAGTGCAACAGATTTCGCTCCCCCGGCCCCTGCGGCTTCGTAGGCTAAGGCCAGACAAGGGAATTTTTCCATGTCCGGCGGCGCGAACTCGAGATGACGTAAGTCCATGACGGGGAAGCGCATATCCGACTTAATCCGCTCCGGATGGGTCAGCGCATACAGGATCGGAAGCCGCATATCGGTCACCGAAAACTGAGCAAGTATGCTGCCATCTACAAACTCCACCATGGAGTGAATCGTGGACTGGGGATGGACAATCACCTTGACCTGATCTGGTTTCAAGTCGAACAAACGGCAGGCCTCGATGACCTCAAACCCCTTATTCATCAAGGTCGCGGAGTCAATGGTGATGCGACGCCCCATCTTCCAGGTTGGATGCGCCAAAGCCTGCTCCACGGTGATTGAGGAAAACTCTGATTTGGGGGTGTTTCGAAACGGGCCACCCGAGGCGGTAAGCCAAATGCGTTCAACTTCATCTATTCTTCCGCCACGTAAGCATTGATGGATCGCATTGTGCTCGCTGTCGATGGGCAAGAGTGGCTTACCCTGGCGCCGGGCTTCGGCGGTAATTAGCTCTCCGGCCGCAACCATGCATTCTTTATTTGCCAGTCCAACGGTTTTGCCCGCGCGTACTGCTTCGTAAGTCGCTTCCAGTCCGGCTACACCGACAATGGCGCTGACAACAAAGTCAGCATCGGGATGACTGGCAACACGAACCGTTCCTGCGGAGCCGTGCACGACGTCGACTCCGGAGATGCCGGATGTCTCTAAACTTTTGCGAAAAGTTTCCGCATCTTCTTCGGCAGCTATAGAAACCAGTCGCGGCTTCCAGAGCCGGACTTGCTCCAGCGCAGTTTCCAGATTGCGTCCAGCGGCCAAAGCAACAATCTGGAAACGGTCGGGATAAGACTCGACTACATCAAGAGTACTGCGGCCGATGGAGCCGGTTGAGCCCAGAATTGCGATACGTTTCATGGCTGGAGTGTGATCCCGCGCGGCCAGGGGAACTCGTGGCTACTGCATGACGCGCCAAGCCGCATAGTACCACAGCACTGGAGCGGCAAAGAGCAGGGCATCAATGCGGTCAAGCATGCCTCCATGCCCAGGAAGAAGAGCTCCTGAATCTTTCACTCCCGCGCCACGCTTGATCAGCGATTCCACCAGATCTCCGAGTTGTGCGGCGATGTTGATGGCTGCGGAAAGCAGCAGAGCCGGCCAGAGCGGCGGTTTCTGCAATGCAAAAAAACCGTCCCGCTGCTCGATGAAATGCGCATTCAGCAGCGCGCTACTAATGGGAAGCGCGTAGTTGTAGAGCAACATTCCCACCACCAGACTCGCCAACATCGACGCCAGCGTCCCTTCCCACGTTTTCTTCGGACTGATTCGCGGCGACATGAAATGACGTCCCAGTGAGCGGCCAACGAAGTAGGCAAAAATGTCTCCCGCCCAGACCACCAACAGTAAGTAGAGCAGAAGAAACGCGCCCGACCATTGCTCGCGAACTTGCACCAGGAATCCCAATGGGAGTGCGACATAGCAGAAGGCAAATACAGAAACTGCTGCTGCAGGAAACGCGCGGCGAAGATCTATGCTTCGCATCCCGATTACAAGAAACACAAACGCAGCGATGGCGGCAGCGAATCCGGTTGTGTAAATAACGATCGCGGCCGAGAGCAGAGGTTTGTCATCTCGCGGATTAATCGCCAGCAGCACGAAGAACAGCGCGACAAAAACATAGGTGGGACGATAAAAGGGTTGGATACCATAAGCCTCGGCCAACTTCAAAAGTTCCGACACCGTCAGCAGAGCGACGAACCCTGCCACGAACGCCAAAACCGGAATGGGCGCTCGCAGGATGAGGATTAGAACAATGGGAATCAGAACCGCTGCGGTGGCGATTCGTTTGAGTAGCTGCAAGCCGCCTCAGCTCCGGACCGACTTGGAGGAGTGATGGTCAGAGTGGTCGCCCGCCAAGCCACCGTAGCGCCGTTCGCGCTTCTGATATTCCTCGATGCCTTCGAGCAGATGAGCACCACGGAATTCGGGCCACAGTGTGGGAGTCACATAGATCTCCGCATAAGCAAGTTGCCAGAGAAGAAAATTACTCAACCTCATTTCGCCGCTGGTGCGGACAACCAGATCGGGATCCGGCAAATGCCGGGTATAGAGATGACGCGATACCGAATCCTCATCAATTTCCAAATGATCAAGCCCGCCATTGCGCGACGCCATATCCACGATGGAGCGAAATGCGTCCACCAGTTCACTGCGGGCGCTGTAATTGAGAGCCAGCGTCAGCACCATCCCAGTGTTATGCGCCGTGGCTTGCCGCGCCCACTCCATTTTGTCGCGCACCGTGGACGGAAGTTCTTGTTGTCGTCCGATGTATTCAAGGCGAATACGATTCTTGTTCAGCGTCGGGACTTCCTGCTTCAGATAGCGGCAGAGCAGTCCCATGAGAAAATCCACTTCGCTCTTGGGACGCTTCTTCCAGTTTTCTTCCGAGAACGCATACAGCGTTAGCGCCGAGATTCCAACCCGTGCAGCGGTTTCGACCGTAGAGCGCACCGATGCGACGCCGGCGCGATGTCCTGCCACGCGTGGCAGATGACGGCGACGCGCCCAGCGTCCGTTCCCGTCCATGATAATGGCGATGTGTTTTGGGAGCCGTTTTGGATCGAGCCGCAGGTAAATTTCCGCTTCTTTGCGATCCAGCCCGGCAGGAACTGTTGCTTGCAAGCTAACCTCTGCTGTTTGTTGAAGCTAACACAGTGAGAAGGTGGTTGCAATGAGAGGCGATAGACAGTCGTTGATCCCAGACTCTCGAGGGTGCCCCGCTCAAGCTCTGCTTGGGCGGGGGTTTTATGTTCCCTGATCACAGGCTCAATTCCTATCGGTGAAGATAACCTCGATCCGTGGAGTTCCCTACCACGAAGATACGCGCCAGACACAAATCCCCGCCCAAGCGAAGCTTGAACGGGGCACCCTCCAGAGCAGAGTCCGGCGTTATTCGACTTTGGTGCCGACGGCGGAAACCAAGTTTGAGTCGACCACCTGGTGAACTTCTTTGCCCCCTCTAACTATTACGAAGTGCAAGTTCACCGGAGGATTCCCGGGAGTGTTGAGGACGGCGGATCCCGTGCAATTCGAATTCACAATATAAGTTCCGCTGCCCGGAGTCCACTCCTCGGCAGGCGGCACGCCGTTGGTGACCACGTGGTCCACCTGCGTTATGTTGCCTTTGCCATCGTAATGCTGCAGCACTACGCCGCGAAACCTGAGTTCCGGTCCAAGGATCACCCCGTCGAGGGCGAATCCGTAATCACCCGATAGCGTTTCGTTCGAGCAGCGCCGCTCCGCCTTCGACTGAGTCGCGGAAGATTGAGCTATAGCAGAAACACCTGAGCCCAGTGCACCCAAAACTATGACGATCGTGCTAATCGCAATCAGAATTCTCGAAATCGATTTTCTTTTCATTGGAGCCTCCTTGTTGCGGAGCGAATGTAATCCCGACTTGCGCGACCTTCAATGGCGCGTAGATTCCCTTTTTGTGTCGTGCCCCTTCCCTGGCAAGCTTCGCGGAATCAGGTTTTTAGGTGCTGGCTCCCGGTTTTTGAGTTTCATTTGCGACGAAGGCCCAGTGCTATACTCCCAGCCCTGTATAGGGAGGAGGGCCCGTGGGGGCGATCTGTTTTGGTGTCTTTGAAGTGGATACTCGATCTGGCGAGTTGCGCCGTCAAGGCTCGAAGGTCAAGTTGCAGGAGCAGCCATTTCAGGTGCTCGTGTCGTTGCTGGAACGCCCAGGCGAAGTGGTGACCAGGGAAGAACTCACCAAGAGATTGTGGCCGGAAAACACCTTCGTCGACTTCGAGCGCGGCCTGAACAAAGCCATCAACCGACTGCGCGACGCTCTGAGGGACAACGCCGAAAAGCCGCGTTTCATCGAGACCCTGCCTCATCGTGGATATAGATTCATTGCCCCGGTTGAACGCGCAGGAGCCGATCCTTCGAGCGTCACGAGTAGCCGCAGCCCCCAGCCGACGCCGCGTATTAATTCCATCGCAGTCTTACCCCTGGATAACCACTCCGGTGATCCAGCACAGGAGTACTTCTCCGACGGAATGACGGAAGAGCTGATTTCCGCAGTTTCCAAGATCAGTGCGCTGCGAGTGATCTCGCGGACCTCAGTGATGAGGTACAAAGGAACCCGAAAGTCTTTGCCGGCGATCGCAAGAGAATTGCGGGTAGACGCAGTGGTGGAGGGCTCCGTCGCGCGGTCAGATCAGAAAGTCCGGATCTCAGCGCAATTGATTCATGGCCCCAACGACACGCATTTGTGGTCCGGAAGATACGAGCGCGAGCTGCGCGACATTTTGCAATTGCAGGCTGAGATAGCTGAGGATATTGCCACTCATATTCACAAGTTGGTGGACCCCGAACTTGGATCCTCCGCTCCGGCGCGCAAAGTCGATCCGCAGGCTTATGAGGCCTGCCTCAAAGGAATTTTCTATCGAGATAAGTTAACGCCGGTCGAGCTGGCGAAGAGCATTACCTTTTTCACTCAGGCGATTGACCTCGATCCAGGCTACGCTCGTGCCTATGCCAGCCTGTCTCAGTCTTATTTCTATCTGGGGCTCTTCGGGATGGGACCATCCAGTGAGCTGTTTCCCAAAGCGAAGGCGAACGCCATACGGGCTCTGGAATTGGACGAATCCGTTGCTGCCGCTCACAACGCGTTGGCCGCTATCCACATTTTGTATGACTGGGATTGGGCCGGCGCGGAAGCAGAATGTATGCGTGCCATGCAATTGAGCCCAAATGAGCCGGTAACACACGCACATTTGGGTGATTACATGTCGATCCAAGCGCGTCACGAGGAGGCGATCGCGGAATTGAAACTGGCGCTTGAACTGGCCCCCATCTCTTCCCTGTACCGGGGTTTTTTTGGACTGATCTTGTACCGGGCACGTCGCTATGACGAATCTATGACGCAATGTCAAAAGGCCCTGGAAATCGATCCTCACTACGTCAACGCATTATGGTTCATGGCGCTGTCCCTGGAGCAGAAGGGCCAGCTTGCAGAATCGATCGCACGGCTAGAAAAGGCAGTCAGCCTCGCCGCCGCACCCCACTTCGAAGCCCTGTTGGGCCGCGCGCATGCACTGGCAGGGGACCGGAAGAAGGCGCAAAACATCCTCGAGGAACTTATCACGCTGTCGAAAAGACAATACGTTTCCCCGTTTGACATTGCCGTCGTCTATGCGGGACTCGGCGACTGGGATTCTACGTTCCAATGGCTGGAGGAGGCATATCAGCAACGGGTGTTCCGAATCATAGAGCTGACGTTGCCGATGTTCGACAACCTGCGTTCGGATGTGCGCTGGCAGGATCTCGTGCGGCGTATCGGGCTTCCGCAATAGCACGCGAACTGTTGGCTAAACGCTTTTTTGGCTGGCCTACCCCCAAAAGCCTAGTGTGTCGCTTCCGCCCTGGCCAGCATTACAGCTGTACTCGCTGACATGGAGTCGTAGTAGCTTACGAAGCGTTGCGGCTCTGCTGCTGTATACGAGGCAAGGTTGTGAGCCCAGCGGAATCCGATGGGTTGGTACCAGAGTTCGGCTTCGATGTGGAAGGGGCCGGGAGCGTCTCCGGTTGAGACCGAGTAGCGGACAAGACTTCCTTTATCAGTGAAGTTGGGATCGTTTGCGGCGTCGCCGATCACCGCGATATCTTTGTCGGCGGTCTGCTTACTGAATCCGGACGGCAGTATGCGGTTGTCCTTCAAGTAGCCGACAGCGGAAAGCAGGCCGGTGGTTACGTGACCTGCAGAATCTTTCGGGATCGATTCATAGATTTCGACTTGTTCGGGGTTTGTGATCTCCTGATAGTGTGGCTCAAAGCGCAGTGGGTCGGCGTCGTTGTCATTTCCTTTTATCGAAGCGTCAGGATTGAGTGCTCCCGATTCAAAAACAGTTCGCCCATTCGTGTCACGGATGGCAACGTGCAGCCATGCCCGGCGCGACGGATAGGCAGTCGGGAGCTTGTGTCCACTCAGATTCTCGACCAACACTTGCATTGTCAGCCCGCTGGAACTTGACTCCAGGTTACGAATACTTACGCGAGCAGATTGGGTCTGCAGGAATGTAACGGTTCTGGCGGCTGCGTTCGTGAGTTCGTTTGGCAGCGCCGCGACGCTCAGATCGCCGCGATATTCGTTGAGCATATGCTGCATGAAAAAATTGGCAGCGAGGAATTCGTGCCGGTGCATTCCTTCGCGCGGCTGGCCCGAGATCGATGTGACCGCTACCTCCTCGTGCACTTCGGGCATGTGACACGACTGGCAACTGCTTTTGCCTGGATAATTGCTGTGGAGCCATTCGAGGTATGGCATCTGTTCAGGAAACGCGCCGATCTCTTTCCCGCCCGGCCCGAGAGCCTGGGTGTATAGAGTGTGGCAAGTGCCGCACAGCGCGGAGTCGCGAATGTGAGCAGCCTCGGTAGGCACGAAGCCACCGGTAGACGACTCCATCACGCGCTCGTGGCCGGCATCGATAGCGAACGGACCATACTCTGAGCGCTGGTCACCCTTCTCTGGGTCGTCGACCTTGAATGCACCGTT